>JABMQB010000850.1 GCA_013203525.1 Mariniphaga sp. | reverse complement strand
TCAGAAATTTCCTTACCAAATTCCTTTTTATAAATCCTTTTATATTCTTCAACAGATTTTTTTGAAAACATAATATTATTTTAAATAAAACTATTTTAAATTTTTTAATCCGAACAAATTACATTAAACGTAGCATCTGAAGTTTTTATTAAATAATCTTCAGTACTTCCTAGTAATTGAATTATATCGTCAGAAACCTTCTGTTTTGATAGTCCAGGTTGAACAATAGTAACTTCAAAAATAAAATTGGTTGCAAATCTTGAAAACTTCCTTAATTTATTTAGTACATCCATATTACCCTTAAGAAATCTGGTTTTATTGTCTTCTTGCCAAGATAATTCTCTTCTTTTCATATGATTAACCAAATACCCTATACCATTATGCTTCCATCTTATACATTTCTGGGCTTGCCCGCACAATGTATAAAAATCAGCAATTCTAGCACCTGGTTTTTTGTCAGACGAAAATTTACAATGTATTAAATGTAACTTAAATGAATCATTAGATTCTTGTCTCATTGCTATAATATCAGCGGCCTCGCCAGAAGCATCATCATTAAAAATTATTTCGTAATCATCTTTAAAAATTTCTGATACTTTATACTGAACACTGTTTGTTTTATTTTCTTTTCCCAGTGATTCAATTTGTATATTTGTATCTGCCCATGTTTCTACATTTAATTTATTTTTATCAAAAAAAGTGTTTGGTTGAGGAATTGAAATATGAGAATTATTGTGAGAAAATGAACCATCTACATACATCACAATTATTGGATCATTTTCTACATAATCAACTAATGGAACTGGGTCTCCGCTATATTTTCTAATCCTAACTTCTTCACCCTTAACAACAGAATAAATACATCCTATTCTATTATATTGAATTTTATAAATAGATTCTTGTTTACCAGAAAAAATTTTAAAAAACACCGGCCCATCCTTGCTATAATTGATGATTTCTAAATTAATATCGTAAAGTTTGTATTCATTTTCTCCTAAAGAAATTGTAATCTTGTTCTCATCCGCTTTCAAAATATTTTCACTCCACTGTACCAATAAAGGAATTGATCTATGCCTACCTTGCAATTCCCTTGGCCTCAAAAAGTCTTGGATTATTTTATTTTCTTCAATTGTACTATCAAAAATTTTATCAGCCATTTTATAACACCAATCTTTCCATATAGTAATTGGGCCTCCTCCAATTGACCATACCTTGCCCTTTTTTGCCGAACAACCAATGCTAACTCTTTCGCCTCCTTGATATCCCCAACAAAAAATATTATTTAATTCAGATTCTGCTTTATCAATCTTAGACAAACCTGTGGTAATATCTGTACCAAAATGCATGGTGTATGAAATATTTTTTCTAGACGGGGAAACTCCAAGATTCCTAGCCAAAGGACGCTCCATATCTGAAAAAATATTAAAAACTTTTTCTCCATTTTTTATTTTTGTAGTATTCCCACATATAATTTTAGACAACTTATTACAATTAATAACATCGTAGTCGCTACATTGTAAAAACAGCGCTTTATATTTATCACTCCAATGTGCAACACAAAGATCAAAGCTATGATTTTTTATATCTTTATATTTACCCCAATTCACATTTTCCTCCCTACTTATAACAACAACTAATATTTTTTCTTTGTCATTAACTGCATACCAATATTTGTATTTTTCTGGAATTATCTCTACAAATTTTTTGGGGAACCAATTTTCACACTTCGTTTCATAAATAAGAGTTGAGAAAGATGGTCTTAGATTCCATAAAGATATATGTTCAGATAATTCGCCAGAAAAATTATTAATAAATTCATGGAAATCAATTTCTTTTTGTATGGTCGATTCACTTTTCTGTCTTATTAATTTATTCCAATCAGCATCTTCAGCATATAAAATTTCTAATTCATTACCAACTTTTGGATCACTTATATTCATCACCACGGTTGCATCTCCAACTTTTTTTGAGACTCTCGTAAAACGACCGATGAATTGGAGTGTCACTGCCAAGCTTTTATGGATATCATGTAATGCTGCAATTT
>JABMQB010000849.1 GCA_013203525.1 Mariniphaga sp. | reverse complement strand
TATGGTACTACCCAATTTCCGACCACCGGATTGGTTTTTTAAGTTGATTCTTATTAATGATATGATGATGTAAAATAGTGTTACATAACCGGAAATAACTCGCAGAGTTATTCTGGTTATTAACACCTTTTCTTTTTTGCCTACTTTTTTTTGTTGATAAATCCATTTTATGTTAATATCTATGCAGCCGTTTTGGAGGCATGGAATGCCAGATCAAGGATCAGATCAATGTGGTACTGGCGTATCTCCACGACTTTTTTTACTGCCTTCAGATGTTCCTCATCGAAAATACTCCAGTGAGCTACCGAAAACTGCATCATGGGCATGAGTGCCTGGCCCCTATGGGCAGTTTAATAAGCTGACTGGGCGTAAGGCATCCCGTTTGCCAATGTAAAAATCATTGATTGAATCGGTGGTCGGTTTTTCAACTACCATGATTTCATGATTTTTTTTTTACAAGTAAAAAAAAGTGCAGTAAGGATGAGCAGAAAAAATAGGATGTTTCGTTTCATAGGTATTCTCCGTTTTACATTATGATTTTATAATTTGACTGTAAATTTTTCAATTTTCTTAGATGCATGTATCATTTTTCCATTATAATAGACTTTGAACCCTTTTCCCTTATTATATCTTTCGCCTGTTTTATCCCATAAAACCGTCAGTTCGCCCCCGTGATAAGGAATGCGGTCCAAGCAAAACCAATCCCATTGATTCTTCGGAATCAATGGATTGATTCGGACCGAATCATTAAGCATGGGTCGGACTCCAATCAAGCCACTGATCACCAAGTCACAGAAACTGGAATGGTTGTAGGCTTTTCCTCTTTCTTCATACTGATAATCCTCATTCTGATTCAGTATAGCCCGGGCAAGCCACTCACCGGTGAAGGGATTCAGGTTTTCATCGATCCAGACGATTTTATTCCCATCCTCTGTGGTTCGTTGATGGCTAAGTGCATATCGATGGAGAAGTCTGAGGTAATCCTGCTTAGTTACCACATCCTGGGAATAGTCATTCAACAGGTTTGCCATGGCAGTGAGTGTCTGGGAAGTAGCAAAGGGCCATGATGGGCCGTTCCACTGGCAGGCATGGCCATCATAGGTGACTTCAAAATAGGGATGTCTTCGCTCGCATGTGGTGAGACCGTAAGGAGCATTGAATCCCAGGGTATCCCGGAGCTGTTGCCAGGCAACCGGGTACACGTTATTGTCATCCGGCAGGTTGAAATACCAGGGGACATAGCCGATCTGTTCCCGCACATCAAGAGGTTTGCTGGATTCCGCATAATCCCGGGGAAGCACGGTAAAAAACTTCAGGGTGTCGTTCCAAAGCCGCTTTTGGACAAGTTCTTTCAGCCTGGAAGCTTTCTCATCAAAAGTTTTAATCAATTCATTATTATCGGCAATACCAGCAATGCGGGATATCGCCTTTGAATCGCCATACATGTAACTATTGATGGTAGGCCGTGTGGCTGCCACCCAGCCTTTTTTCACTCCACCATTCAATATCCGGCCGCTGGATGTAAATTCCATACCATCACGGTCGTCAACCTGCCAGAATAGGATATTGCCGCTATCCCTGCGGATCTTTTCCCACTCCTTATAATTATCTACCAGATAAGGCAGTTGGTCGATCATAACTGAATCATTCCGATGTATCATATTAAAAGACAGAACAGCATCGGCAATCCAGAAACTGTAACTACGAATACCTTCACCAGATTCCTTTAGCCAAAAATCAATATAGTCGCTGATGAACATAGAATTTCTCAACCACCTGCCCTCGTATATGTGATGGCCGGCAGGGCAGCTTATGGTATTATACTTACCCGACCATCCAACGTCGGGCAAAAACTCGGTTATTACATACCCAACACGGGTCTTTTTGATGTGTTTTCGAAACGACCACCAGCGGTAATAATAGGTCTGTTCAATATCCTTATCTGGACAATCCAGTAGGGGAATGTTTTCTTTAAGAAAGTCCCAGGCCGTATCATTCGGTACATATTGCGGATAAACCTCAGTGTGATTCTCGTTGAAACGTGCGATGTAATGTTTGTAGTCAAAGGAATCAAGCACATTTATATTTTGGTCAGCGCATCCTGAGAGAATAATAATTGAAACTAATATCAGGAATAAACTTGTTAACAATTTTCGAATTTCCATAGTGTATTCAATTACTAAACAGTACTATTAGTGTCCGATTAATACCAGTTGATTTTCTGCTGTTTACCATATAGTTCTATGACATCTTTGTAATCTGTATTCTTAAGTAGCACATTTAGAGGCGTTTTGTCAAGTAGGGATATGCTCAAAATCGGTAAGATTTCGTAGGTTGAACGGGCAACTTTCAATTTATTACGAAACAATGCAAACAGACAGTTAGCAATTATTGCAGAATAGATCTGTATCTTGACTGCATTCAGGCTCGTTCCCAAAAATAATTTGATCTTTAAGTGTTGTTTTATCCACTTGAAAACAGTTCAACCTTCCAATGGTATTTGTAAAGCTGAGCAATTTCTTTAGTAGTCAGGTCAAAGTTATTAGATAAAATTAGGGATGAAAGTTTTAATATCATACAATGTATGCAATTTGATCACTCCCTTTGTTTTTCGAAATTCAGCCTACCAGAACATACTCAAACAAAGATCAATGTTTGTAGAATCGAAGGCATAAACATTTCCTTCAACATCTAACTGAAAATCTTGATCAACTATCGAGGAGTGACTTGCTTGATCGATAACGTAGTATGCAAAATCTTCAAATATTCTGAAATCCCTTTTCTCATTGGAGGTGGCAAAGTTGGATATTGATGTTCCTATGCCAAATCCAAGATGATAATACTTGGGTTTATGTGGCTCAATACTAATCATAAGATCCCTCATGCTATTTCTAGCGGTAAGTTTACCAAATATAATATACCGCAGTTGATTCCAACAAGCAAAATGCTTTACGTACTTATTCCCATGGTATTTGCCAACATAACCATCAAAGATCCGTTTTGGGAAAAAATCTGTAAGTTGAGAGTAACCATATTTGCCTTGGTTCATGGTTTTTATCTTCTCACAAAGCTAAAAAGCAAGATCTCAATTTAAATCAATACGCAACTAAAAAGCTCTATAATCCATATATAACAAAGATTTCAAAGAACGTTATTTAATTTTTATCGGACACTAATGCTTTAATTGATAACTACTCACCAATCTGACCAAAAAAATATCTTAAACAACAGTAATTTTACCTTGCATTTTGACCTGTTTATCAACATTTTAAATGCCTCGTTAGAGGAAATCAGCAAACCCTAATTATTTAAATACCGAAATCAGCCTGTTAATTGTGCTTTTGTTACATTTTGCCAATCTATAGTTAATTTAAGATTCCTTCTATCTATCCACCTCTACAATTTCAAATCCGATTAACTTAGCCAGATTCTTAAACTCTTCTCTAAAATCATCGTAAAATGCTACTCTATGCTGATGAAATATCTCCCAATTAACATTTTCAAGTAACGCTTCAACATCCGTTTTAATGACTAATTTTGATCTACAATACATATTATTTAGGTCCTCAAAGATTGTTTTACCAGCTATAGTCTTACCAGTGAAAACGCTCAACTTTTTCTCATTAATACCCATTCCTACTACGGTGACAGTTTTATTTAATAGATATTTAATCTCCACAACTGCCCCCTGTTGATTTTTAAACTGAAACCACATACTTCTAATATTATAAGGACACCTTCTTTCATCTCCGTAAACATTCAGAGGACCTTCGCAATGCATAATATGGGCGACATTATTGAAATTATCTATTAAATAGTCGCAAAAAAACTTATTTTATAATTGTAAGTTTTACAATTTAACCAGGTGGCTTAATCCTGACTTTGCCCAATAATAATTTGGATTATATTCCAAAGCTTTTTTAAAATAAGCGATTGCTTCGGTTTTGTTTTGTTTACTTAATTCACTTAAGCCTAGAATGTAATATTTATGAGCCATTAAGAACTCGGTTCTATTCTTTTCATCAAATTTCGCGAAAAAGTTTACAGAATTACTTGTTTCAGAGTAAGCCTGAAGTTTTTCCCATACTTCTTTGGCTTTATCTTTCTCCCCTAATTTCTGGTAAGCTAGTCCCTGGTAGTAAAGGTATGGAGTGTTGTCAAATTCGAATTCAACTGCCTTTTGATAGTATTTTTTAGCTTCGGTTTTTTTATTTAAAGCTTCATAACTTAGCCCGATATAAAAATAGATCTGTCCAAAGCGGTCCGACTTAGCAGGTCTACTTGTCTCCATGTTTTCGGGATATTCATCTGCTTTTCTGAAGCATTCCAGCGCTTTGCTATACTTTTTCTTTTCATAATTTACGATTCCCTTTAATAAATTGACATCCTCATAATAAGTGCGTAGATTTCCGCCTCCTTCCCAACGTGAGAAGTGATATTCACTTAATATCGATGTTGCCTTATCGTATTGCCCACTTTGAATATAGGCAATTACCAAACGGGTAGTTGCATCAGTCCTGAATTTGACCGTAGCTTTATTTTTCTCCAAATTTTTCAACCGGATTTTTATATCAGTATTGTTGTTTTCGTACAATACATCCATCTCATAGAAAAGCCGCGCATCCATATTGTTTAAAGCTATTGCTTTTTCCATCAGTGGAATTGCAGTTGCATAATCTTTATCCATTTGATTATATCCGTAAGCCAGGTTCCTGAATACATGATAAGTCGGGTTTGGTTTACTTGCAGCAATATTCCAATATTTCATAGCTTCGCCTGGTTGATTGTCGTAGACCAAATTACCAAGATAGTATGCACAATTCCCATCATTGGGATTTTTAATTAAGGCTTCCTTCAAAACAGTTAAAGTTTCAAGGCGGTATGGGAAACATAACTCAGAAGACTGAATGGCAGCTAGTGAATAATATTTTGCCGACATTTCTTTTTGACCTGTATGATCATAATAATATCCCAGGTAATAGTAAATAATAGGATAAGTGGAACCTTTTGGGTTTATAGAGATATCAACTCGAGAGAGCAGATCAATTCCATCTTTGTAAGCCCCGCAGTTAAAATAAAAAGTAGCGAGTTCAAGATAAGATTCAGAGTTATTACCCATTATATTATTCAGACGCTTCAGGGTTTGCTCTTTTTTAGCCTGGTTTCCTGTTAGCTGGTATGTTATTGCAAGCTGGTTCAGGAGGTGCTGGTTTATTGGATTTTCTAATACAGCCTGTTCCAGCATTAATTGGGCACTTTGGTGATTATTAAGCTGGTTATCAATGTAAGCAAGAAGTGCAATGGCTAGCAGATTTTTACGATTGTAATCGAGCGATCGTGTAATGTGATCCTTTGCGATCAGATAATTACCATTTTTACAATCCATGTTGGCTAGCTGAAAATAGGCGGACGATTCCATGGCTTCATCCCAGGCAGCTTTGTAGTAGTTGTCATAAGCCTCTTTATTTTTATTTTGCTGCATCTGAGCAAAGGCTAAATAATAATAGGCTTCAGTATTTTTAGGATGGACGTAACTACTGGAAATCCTTGAAATGGCTTTTATCAGGCACTCTTCAGCTTTTGCCCACATAAATTTTTTGCAATATTCAATGCCAACTTTAGTGTTTACCTGTGAATTAAGTGGGTCACGTTTGAGTGCTTCTTCATAATATATTTTGGATTCAATTTGTGAGTTGTAAAACTGGTCAAGTCTTGATCCTTCAAAATAGAGTTCTTCAACAGTTGCAATATCCTGTGGTTTCACAGGAGGCTTCACGACTTTTGGCATAGGTATTTTCGGATAGTTTTTAGGTTTGTAGTATAATAATTCCAAACCGTTCTTATCTGTTAAACTAATGGTAAGATTCGTCTTGTAAATTTCTGAAGAAAGCGTAGTTTTAAACGAATATGGGGAATCCGGCGCAATATTGATCACTTTTTCGACTACCACCTGTTGGCCATTCATTATTTTTAATTTGGCATCGGTTTGTTTAGAAGTAGTGATCATTTTTACAGATAGGGAATTGCCTTCAGTAAAAATGTTAAGTGCTCCCATAATATTGGCATATTCCATTCCTTGCAGATTATGGATAGGGAACCAATATTGTGTAACAAATTTGGATTCATTTGGTTTGATAAAACTGTAATCGGGTTGGTTGTCAGAAAATGCTCCTGCCATCAATTCAAGATAAGGACCGTCATTATCAGTTAATACTTTGTCCCATGACATTGCTTGAGTTCCGTTACCCCAAGTAAAATATTTCATGCCAGGAGCTAAATGATGATTTGCTATATAAACAATACCTGCATCTTTACCATGGTTATATCCGCCAAAATAATCTGCTTCGTAGTTCCAGGAAAAGAATGATTCCGGACTTATAATATTTTTCCACCAACTGATATCAGCTCCCTTTATTTCCAAATCATCACGGTAAGGACTTTGTGAAATCGGCCATTCAGTGAAATAACTTTTTGCGTGATAAGTTACATACTGAACATTTGGTGGGAAAATAACCTGGTAAGTAGAATCTACATGCACTGCCGGATTTGCCCAATAAAGAAAAGAATGTTCAAATGGAGTAGGGTTGGAAGGATTAATTTTAACCTCAAGATATGACTTTCCGGGATAAAGGGTCATGCTCATTGTTAAATGTAATCCATGACGTCTGTCTAACTCATTAAGCCATAGAGTTGCACTTCCGTCAGCATTTTCACTTAAGAAATAATTAGCCGGAAGCATAGTGTTTGCCTTGTGGTGATGGGGAAAATTAAATTCATTACCGCCGGAAACCCATGCACCGATAGTACCAATAAGAGCCGGTTTAATAACCTTGTTCCGATATAAAAAGTCATATTTGTTCACTTTGTCAAAAGCTGTGTAAATGCGCCCACCCAGTTCGGGGAGAACAGTAATCTCCACATACTCATTCTCAATGGTAACCAATCTGTAGGTTTTGTCAACCTTCTTGTTGCTTAGTCGGTCATACATAGGGTAAGGATATACCTTTCCCTGTGCTCCCTGTGTGCTTCGACCTTCGTAGAATCGCGGGTTTGCATCTGGAGATTCTATTTCATAGGTTGGAATAACTTTAAGTTCCTCTTTGATGACTACCTTTTTTTGCTGTGCATTACTGGCGACACAAGACGCCAAAAAGAAAATAAAAACAAAATATTTATTCATAAGTGTCATGTTAATTAAAGTTGTTTATAATATTACTTAAATATCTAATTTGAATTTTTTGAACCGGAAATAATCCGGTATATGAGCAAAAGCTATTCAATTACGGCCAAATTAGTTTAAATCCTCAATTTAAATTTCTGTATGCCATTGCTCTTTGGGGTATTTGCCCCTCTATTGGCTGATTTTTGAGTTAAGGGGACATATTTCTCACATACACTCTCCCGTGTTGGTACTCATGTTTTCTTCCTTTCTCTGTCTTTATGCTGCTTCGATGAGCCTATCAAGCTCTTCCCAAGCATCTTTGTAAAAATGGTGTTCATACATTTTCAATTCAATTTGATGTCCACTAATGGTTATTTTGGCAGGCACTGCAATAAACCAATCAATAAAGCTGCAGTGTTCCTGTTGTTTAAATTTGTTTTTCTTTTGGCGCATCATTACCGATATGTTGTAGGCCAATACCCTTAACTGCCATAATATATCATTTGCCCAGAAGTCATCGGTCAGCGTACTTCCTGCCATCGTGTGCCCTTTTACCTGTTCAATCCATGTCTCACTGGTTGAGCGCTGTTTATAAAGCTCATGTAATTCGGTGGCAATCATATCATAACTGCTTGCGTAGCAGACGTATTGGTAACCTGGGACAATTTGTTTCTGTCCAAGATATGAAACCTGGACATATTCCTTTACACTACGCATTGCCCTCAGTATCCGAGGCTTACTCCATCCCTTTGCTGTATAGATGAACTCACATATTGCAACATCTTTTTGGCCTTCAATCTCTAACCAGGTTTGTAACTGAAGTAATCTCTTCAGGTTTTTTAATTTTACCTTGACCAGATAATACCAGTTAAAAGATTCCAACAAGTCGAAGAGCCCTCCTGAGAAGAATCCGCTATCGGCCCGGAAAAACACTTTTGCTATGTTTTTGGGTAAGCTGGCTTTGACTTCTTTAAGGAAATCAACAATACCATTGGATGTATACGCTGCCCCTGATCTGAACCATGTGTGGTAAAGTAGTTTCATCTCGCTTACAAAAACCAGCATTGGGTGATAGCTTTTTGCACCTTTTTTTGTAGTGTTAAATCCCTTCTCAGCCCCTTTATGATTGTCACAAACAGATTTAACGGTTGAATCGTCATCCATCATAATACTTTCTATTCCGCTTTTATGTAACCAATGAGCGTTTTTTGACAGCAATAACATTTGTAGTTTACTTACTCCGCTTTGCTTCAGATACTTTAAAATGGTGTATATAGTATTCTTATTTATCGTTTTGTCTAATTTTAGTATGGCTTTTACCAACCCATCTCCACTAAAGGCAGCAATCCTGCAAATTTGGCGTATCCCACTAATCAAAATCAGGATAAGTGCAAACAATACCTGGTTGATACCAAACTTAGTTGCATTTTGCCACACGGTGAGGAATAATAAGCTTATTGATTTTACTGTGTTTTGGCGATTCATATTATTTTGCTACGGTATTGAGTCCTGAATATTTCGTGATGTTATTGCCTATAAATGAGGCCTTAAGAATTATTGATTGTATTTTTCTCTTTTCCTTTGTATTTTTCATCTTTAAAGTGATGTTTTTAACTAATTATTATCTTAGTAACATTTTGACTATAAGAAAAATACATCACTTTTTTGCATTTTTATATTACTTCTTTAAGTAAAATAACATCCATATCCCGCACAATATCCTCATCTACAATTTTAATTTCAGTAGTTAATAATTTCTCAGTTATTAATTTTTCATATTCCTGATCAATTAATAATTGTCTGATTTGTTGTTTTATTTCATTTAATTTTTTATACCCTGAAAATTCTTCATTTTCAGATAAAAGACTGGATTTAGCCTTAAATTTTTTAAACAGAGTTTCCTTATTTTCTTCATAATAATTCTGGTACATTTTGTCAGTAAAAGTGAATACTTCTTTTCCCATGACTTCTTCCAGCACGAGAACCATATTATTGTGCAAATAGCCATAATAAAACTCTTCAGAATATTGAACGGGCCCATAAATAACCTGTTTGTTTTCCACTGCCTTTATACGCCGGTTATTCTCTTGTTTCAGATTATGCTTGAAATCAGAATAATCGAATTTTTTAATAATCCGGTATTGCTCAGCCAACTCCTGTTCTATCTTTATCCTGATAAGCTGTTTTTCTGTTTCTGTTATTAGCTTTTCAATAGGTTTGATGCCATCATAAGTGCTATTCCAGAATTTTTCTTCATCAATTGCAGGATACCTACTGATATTTTTCCTGAATAAATTCATAATATCGCTCTTTCTTTGATTAGCAACCAAAAGAAATTCACCGAGTTGAACATTATTACCATTTATTAGTAATACTGTAGCTTCAGGATTTAATCTATTTGACTTTCTATCTGAACAATTAAGTGAAGGAAGAGCCAATAACAATGCCAGGAAAATAAAACTTAATTTCATTTAGGTTTGTATTTATTCTGCTTCTGGGTTGACTTTATATGCCTGATCCATTATATGCACCAATATTTGGAGGATTAGTGGAAGAAACCGGATTTTGCCAATAATCCTTTCCTCCGTTATTTGAAATAACTTTTCCTTTGGCCAGGCAGGGAGAACTAGACTTTAATTTATAGCCATCCAATGTATTTCTTCCAATACCGCCTGAGCCGGGATTAACAAATAGAGGATCATTCGTAACTTTATAAATATCTTTTGGTTCGTTTTCAGGATGATTCCCGAAATAACAGTTGGACTCAAATTGAAGGTTACGGCTTTTATTTAATATGTACTCACCATTCCCCAAATTATAAATTATGTTGTTATAGAAAAATACATTGTTTGCTATGCCACCATCAGAGTCCCAGACTCCAAATGGATTGGTATTGAGTCCCTTTCCTATATAGACAGTATTATTATAGATCCATGTACTGTCAACAGCTCCGGCAAATACAAAAATGGTATTTTTGTCATTCTGACTGATATTATAGCGGACAACATTCCCCGTTGATTGGCCATATTCACCGGAAGGTCCACATATAAGGTGAAATCCTCCTGCATTATCATGACTGTAATTGTATTGTGAATAATTATTATTACACATCTGATCAATGTCAAAGCCCATTCCATCACCGGAATATCTTGTATTATAAACTTCGTTATATTGCATCACAGCTTCGTCAGAATTATGAGGCCACATCCCTGCATTGGCGCTGGTTCCCCGCTGATTTGCCCTACAAATAACATTGTATTCAATTAAAGCTCCTTTTGTACATGATACAATTATTCCGTCACCACCAATATTCTCAAAATTGTTGTTTCGGATAACAACATTGGTTGATGCTTTATAAAGTCCATTCGAACTGTGATATAGATCCTTATCCTTAGTTTTGTATTCCATCCCATTCCTTATATGCCACTGGCTCCAAATAGTGATACCTGTTCGGTCAACATTTTTAAACGAACAATTCTCAATTATGATGTCGTTATAATTGGTTTGTTTTTTAGTACCCGTAGCAACGACTATTATCCCCTCACCTTTAAACCGTCCGTCCATATTGCCACTAACATCGTGAATATTACAGTTTCTTATATAAATATGTTGCCCGGTCCCGTAATCGTGCCATCTAACAAGAATACCATATCGTGTATCTCCGATCGATGAATCGGATTTATTGGTTATATCGAGGTTTTCAATCTCCCAATAGTCCTGATTAAATAATAGTAATGCTCCTGCCTTCAATCCTGAAATCCCATTTCCGTTGATAGACGGCTTTGTACCTTTTCCATACATTCCTAAGATGATCGGATTGTTTGGCATCCCGGATCCTTTTGGACTTAACTGACCATTCCAGATTCCTCCAGCTTTAAATAAAATCTTATCACCGTGATTAAAGATTTTATTATTGACTTTCTCTAACGATTTCCATGGCGATTTTACGCTGGTACCGGAATTGTTATCATTTCCCAAAGGATCAATATAATATGATTTTTGTCGCTCACAACGGACGAAAATCAACGATAATAATATCAATATTGATATCCTAATTAACTTATTATCAATCATAATATTTTATTTTACTTAATCTTCTTTTCGCCTTTTTCCTTGAAGGCACCTTGACTGGTTTTAATTTTCAATTTAAATCCTGGTATATTTAGTCGATCCTTAAGAAATCAAGTTTTCAATAATTCATCTGAAATTATTCCTTAAGACCATTAAGAAAACCTGTATATGCTTTTTTCTTTTGATAATTATCATCAAATAATAGAGGCCAGTCACGTGGTACAAAAC
>JABMQB010000848.1 GCA_013203525.1 Mariniphaga sp. | reverse complement strand
CTTGGCACGTTCAAGCCGGTTAGGTTTAATATCCTCTGCCAGCATACTGTTTGAAACGTCAAGGGCGATTACAAGTTCAACACCTTCACGTTTTACTTTTTTTAATTTTGATCCGAATTGCGGACGGGCAAGACCGGTAATAAAAAATGCCAAAGCAAGAAGCAGGACGATAAATTTAAATACCGGCCTTGATTTTGATGCATTTGGCATCAGATATAACATAAGGTTTTCAGAACCAAAGCGTTTAATTGCTCTACGCCGTGCTAATCGTGAAGCGACAAAAAACAGCATTAGAAGGGGAATGGCTAAAAGTCCCCAAAAGTACTCCGGATTTGCAAATCGAAACATTTCCATAGTTTTTCTTTTTTTAAGGTATATTCCGGAATAAAGTTGTTTTTAATAATAAACTCAAAATCAATAATAATATACCGGCAACAGCAAAAAGAAGAAATTCTTCTGATTTTCGGCTGAATTCGCGAACTTCAATTTTTGATTTTTCCAATTCATCTATCTCTTTGTATATCTCCTCCAGGGTTGTGTTATTAGTTGCCCTAAAATAGCGCCCATCAGTAATCGATGATATTTCTGTTAAGGTTTCTTCATCAATTCGAACTTCAACATCGCGTATCTGAGTTTGTACACCAAATGCTGTTTGAACCTGCATAGGGTAGGGAGCCGTTCCTCTTGAACCAACACCCACAGTATACACTCTAATCCCATAGGTTTTTGCAATTTCAGCAGCAGTAACCGGTGCCACTTCACCGCGGTTATTTTCACCATCAGTAAGTAATATTACCACGCGGCTTATAGCTTCACTGTCTTTTAACCGGGCTACTGCCGTTGCCAATCCATTACCAATAGCAGTACCGTCTTCAATCATTCCGCTTTCAATATCCTTAAATAAATTCATTAAAACAGCACGATCGGTTGTGAGCGGGCACTGAGTAAAAGCTTCTCCTGAAAATACTACTAATCCCATCCGGTCGTATTGCCTTCCTGAAATAAATTCCATTGCCACATTTTTGGCTGCTTCCAGGCGGTCGGGTGTAAAATCCTGAGCCAACATGCTGCTTGAAATATCAAGGGCAATAACAATATCTATACCCTCGGTTGTAACATTTTCCCAATTACTTGATGATTGCGGCCTTGTCAGCACAACAATAAATGAAGCCATTGCCAGAATTTGAGTTAAAAACACCAGGTGCCGTAAATAATGCCTGATTGTTTTTGGGGCTTCCGAAATAGCTTTTGTATCTGAAATTTGCACGCTGGCAGTATTCTTTTTATTCCTGAATATATACCAGGCAAGCATTGGAATAAATACCAACAACAGGTAAAAAAACTCCGGATTTTTATATGTTATTCCTTCCAACATTTAGTTTTAATTTAAAACAACTTCTTTAACATCTCCATCTTCATCTGGCTTATCGGTTTTATCTGTCGTTTTCTCTGCCTCTTTTTTTGTGTCATTTACAAAGAAGTATGCATCAAAAAGTGCTTTGTTATGTTCATCGGGTAATGGTTTAAATTTGGCAAACTTAACCATATCAGCTAAAGTCAACATTTGTTTAAGGTTTTCAAAATGTTTATCACTCAACAAATCCCGCCTGTACCTGAATGCAGTTATAGTCTCATCTGAAGTTTGTTCCATTGCCGGTATTTCAAAACGATCTTCAATATAAACTCTTATAGCCCCGGTAACTTCGCTGTAGAATTGTTTTATCTTATCCTTTTGCCATATTTTTTCTGCTTTAATTCTATCTAATTCCCTGAGAGCAATAATGTGTGCTGGCAATTTTGGTTTTTGAGGAATCGAAAATATAGGCTTATTTTGTTGTTTTCTTTTTATTGAATAAAGAATAAAAAATAAAATTGCCCCGATAAGTATTACTCCTAAAACATAAGGCATTACTTCTTTTAAAGTAACCGGTGCATCGTAAGGCATTTTAATATCGGTTGGCCCCATAGTTGTATCAATTGCCATTGAATAAACATTCAACCTTAAACTATTTGTTGGGGTTGAATCCAAAAGCCCGTCAATTTCATGAGTAAACCAGAAATTTGGAATATAATAACTACCACTGTCGAAACATGTAATTGTGTAAGCCTGTACCAGAGTTTCAAGGGTTTCATTATCTGATAGAATGGTATCGATTACTGAACCAGCCATCACTTCGATTTTTTCAGAAATCGTATCTTTAACCTGAGGGAAGTTTACATCCACATTTACAGGTTTGTCAATTTTAAGGAACATTGTAACCTGATCGCCAATCAGAATATTGGTTGAATCGAGGCTGGCGGTAGCTTTTATTCTTTGGGCTGAAGTTTTTTGCGATATTCCAGCCAAAAATAGAAGTAATATAAATATATATTGAATTAGTTTTTTCATTTTATCTAACAGCCCGTTTTTTAAATAAGGCAACAAGTGATTTTATATAATCTTCACTGGTATTTACAGAAGTATAATCGACTCCGCATTTTTTTAACATCGCATCCAGCTTTTCATTCTGCAGTTTCCATTTTCGTGAATAAATATCCCTGGTTTTCCTGCTACTGCTATCAACCCATACGTATTGGCCTGTTTCAGCATCCTTAAATTTGATCATCCCAATAGGAGGCAGTTCCTGTTCCCGTTGATCGTAAATGCGTAAAGCAACTACATCGTGTTTGTTATTTGCAATTGAAAGTGCCTGTTCAAGGTTTGGATTATCGTCAATAAAGTCGGAAATTATAAAAGCCGTACAACGCTTTTTAATTGCATTGGTCAAATATCTTACTGCTTCTGTAATATCTGTTCCTCTTTTCTCAGGTTGAAAATTGATCATTTCCCTGATAATACGAAGAATATGGCTACGTCCTTTTTTGGGTGGGATAAATTTTTCAATAGAATCGGAAAAGAAAATAACACCGATTTTATCGTTGTTTTGAATAGCCGAAAAAGAGAGGATTGCTGATATTTCGGTAATGATATTTTTTTTGAGTTTTTCAATTGATCCAAATTCACGCGAGCCACTAACATCAATCAGTAACATTACTGTTAATTCTCTTTCCTCCTCAAATACTTTGATATAAGGGTGGTTGTAGCGGGCAGTTACATTCCAGTCGATGCTGCGGATATCATCGCCAAATTGGTACTCCCTGACTTCAGCAAAGGCCATACCCCGTCCTTTAAAAGCACTGTGGTATTCACCCGCGAAAATATTACGCGATAGCCCACGTGTTTTAATCTCAATCTGCCGTACTTTTTTTAATAGTTCGCTTGTTTCCACTCTTTCAAGTCAAAAGTTAAAAGTATAAAGTCAAAAGTAATTCAACGTTTTATCCATTCCATCATTCAGTCCCTCAATCCCTCTGTCCTTGCTACGGAACTTCAATCGTATTCAGGATATCCGTAATAATTTCTTCGGATGTGATATTATTTGCCTCTGCCTCGTAACTAAGGCCAATACGATGACGCATTACATCAGCACAAACTGCACGGACATCCTCGGGAATAACATATCCACGACGTTTGATAAAGGCATATGCTTTAGAGGCCAGGGCAAGGTTTATGCTTGCACGTGGCGAACCACCATAGGCAATCATATCTTTGTATTTTTCGAGGTTGTATTCAACCGGTTCGCGTGTTGCAAAAACTATATCGATGATGTATTTCTGAATTTTTTCATCCATATAAACATCCCTTACAACATCACGTGCATTAATAATATCTTCTGGTTGCAAAATAGTTGATGTTTCCGGAAATTGTTTTAAAAGGTTTTCCTGGATAATCAGTTTTTCCTCGTCTTTTTTCGGATAAGTAATTACCACTTTCAGCATAAACCGGTCGACCTGTGCTTCAGGTAGCGGATAAGTCCCTTCCTGTTCAATCGGGTTTTGAGTAGCCATAACGAGAAATGGTTCCTGCAATTTAAAAGTTGTTTCACCTAATGTGATCTGCCTTTCCTGCATTGCTTCCAAAAGCGCTGATTGTACTTTTGCCGGAGCGCGGTTAATCTCATCTGCTAAAATGAAGTTGGCAAAAATAGGACCTTTCTTTACTGAGAATTCTTCTTTCTTCTGGCTGTAGATCATCGTACCTAAAAGGTCGGCCGGCAGAAGGTCAGGTGTAAACTGAATTCGCGAAAACTTAGCATTGATGGTTTGCGCAAGCGATTTAATTGCCAGCGTTTTTGCCAAACCGGGAACACCTTCAAGCAAGATATGCCCATTTGAAAGCAAACCGATCAAAAGGCTGTCGATCAAATGTTTTTGCCCGATAATTACTTTGTTCATCTCCATGCTGATCATGTCAACAAAGGAGCTCTCTTTCTGAATTCTTTCGTTTAATTCTTTAATATCAACTGCCTGGTTCATATGGCTTATTTTTGTATAATTATTTTATATTTTTTAACGATCCACAAAACTAATAGAATGCAAATTTAAAAAGCCTTTAAAATTGTTAAAATTTATTAAGCTAAAAAGTTTGCGAATTTAATAAAAATCAGTGGAATATTAGAGTAGTCTTTTTTTGAATTTTCGATTTGTCAAAGTGTTGGTATTTTCTAACTGATTAATTAGGCGGGATCAATGCCTTTATTTCATCAAGAAAATTTAGCCAGTTTTCTATATTTGGTTCACCAATTATTTTTTTAGTCTTATCCCAGGTATAAAAATACCAGAAATTGCCATATCCAGATTCATTACATCTCTCTCTAATATTATCAACAGCACCTGGTCTACAGCATTCTGCAAATAACCAAACCTTATCAACATAACCCTCAAGGCTGCCTGGATATTCTTTTTCTATTTTGGCAGTTTCTAAAAATGATTTACAACTTATAACAGCGATAGCACTTTCATTTTCAATAAAACTAAAATCCATAATAGGATTTTTTGATCCATTCCATTGAGCTACACAATCTCCACGATGAATAACAATATCACATTCCACAGTACAAAGAGTTTCATCATCATTTAAAATATGTCCCCAACTGGCTGTTAATCCGCTATTAACTAAAACGCTTCTAATTTCATATATTAGCAGTGCAGAAAGTCTTAATCCACGGACAAATGGAAGGATTCTTCCTTTCGCTTGTGTTTTCTCAAGATGTTGATAAAAATGATCAATTCTGATTTTTTCAAAGTCGGCAATTATACTTTTAAGTTTTGCTTCTTTTAGATTTCTTCCTATTCCATTCATTAATAAATTTTTTTGTCAGATAGAATTAAGAAAACTCTGTAATGATTTATTTTTACTTTTTGCAATTTCCCTCAATTGTTTTTCACCAGTTTTTGTGACTTTTAAGGTGCATGTATTATTATCCAAACTGATTGAATATAGATTCTTTTTACCAATCAATTTTTCAAATTTTATGGTTAATGTATCCTTGCTTGTAGGATATGCTAAAACTTCAAATTGAGCAATGTAAATCTTAATATTTTTTGACTTCATTACTTTTTCACAAAGATCTATAATATTTGAATCAGGATTTATTTTCCTTAATGGCATCAATACTCTGATGTCCTGGCTATTCATTTCCCCGGATGCATATTTTTTAGCAAGGATTAATTGATCCGAAAAATTGAGATTTTTAATGTAGTATGCCAAATTAATATTGTCAATTTCACGTGTATAGAATAATTTTTGAACTTCTGGATTTAATTTTTTTACTGACAAAAATCTGTTAAGCATATTTGTTGATACACTTATTACATCAGCTACTTTTTTCAAACTACCTAATTTTAATTTAAGGTTTTCAATATCAGTTGCGACATCAATAAGATTGGAAATACGATTCCTTCTTCTCGTATTCAAAATTAATCGAACTATAAGTTTATCTTTTTGCGTCATGGTAAGCTAACTAATAAAATCATTTCTTTCAAGCCATTCTTCCAATGCTTTTAGTGCTAAATCTTCAATATCAATATACAATTTTTTAGATGCCTTACGAATTGCTTTTGTGATACGTTTTGGTAATTTTAAAAATATTGTTTCTTGAACTTTTGGCTTTTGTCCCACCTCTATTATCTTTTCTGCTGTGGCTTCGGGATTTTCTTTACCATACTCTACCGCTCTCGATTTATCATACTTTGAAAGCTTTCCAATTTCCTCAAGTAAAATATCTGCCTTTTCTTCATCACCTTGTGCAGCATCAATTGCTCTTTTAACATCCGCCTTTGAAACTTTTTCAGACTTTAATAATTCTTTTGCCTTGTCTGTTGCTTGTTCTCCTATTTTTACATAATCCCGAATTGTTCGTACACTTAATCCAAGTGCTTCAGCAACTTGGTGTTCATCTTTTCCATAGTGATTGTAAAGAATAGTAATATGATCTGCTTTATCAGCATGGTTTAAATCAACTCTCTGCATATTTTCTGCTAAAGATAAAAGTGTGGCCTCAATCGGTTCTATTTCTCCAGAGAAAGTTGCCTTAATTGTTTCTTTACTTAATTTTTGATGTGCTAACAAACGTCTTTGCCCTACAATAATTTTATAAGGTGGTTTACCTGCATTCCCAAACAACAGAATTGGTTGCATCAGCCCATGACGATTTATGCTTCTAGCTAATTCATCAATTCTGTCTTCTCGGTTATGCTTTCGTACATTGATATCATCTACTTCAATTTCATTAATAGGGATATCATAAAAATTATCCATTTCCATACCATCAAGAATTAGATTTTTCAATATTCCATAAGTGTTTAATAAACTTAATTTCTTCAATAGAAATAAGTTGTGAGCCTGTAATATCTTGAATTGAGAGCAATTCTTTTAAAATTTTTTTTCTAAATTCAATTTTGATTTTACTAACCGTTCCATCCTTCCTTAAAACTCTTGTCTCTCGTGGGCGGGTTGATTCCCACAAATGGTTTCTAAAATCGTAAAGAGGTTGCAAATGTGTCCATTCTTTCTGTTTAATTGTACGAGCCATTGCTTTGTCTTGTTTAACTACTGTACATGTCCAGCAACCAAACCTTGTATCATGCCCGTTATAAACTTTTTTTAATGAACCAGTAGGGTATCCAAGCAAAGGGGCAAACCCAATTAAATAATCCCAAACTTCACAAACCGGCCAGTTAATTATTGGAGCCAAATACCCAACCTTTAAACTTTTGCTTTTTTCGAACCATAATCCCTGACCACATTCACCACCTCTTGAACATGAAGCATTAAGTCTTTGATCCCTACTATTGGATTCACCAAATCGAACACCAGTTAAAACTGCTGTTTCATTTGGTATCATAAATTCATTCATTGCTTTTTCGCAAGGGTCAATTTTTAACCTTTTGGTACACCACCTGAATTTTTGGTGCGGTGGTGGATATCCTTTACCAAGCACCTTAACCCAAAACCTTTCTTCCAATTCTGGATATACAATATGAATATTTATTGGTATATGGTTTAATCTCTCAGAGATCTTAATGTAACAGAGAAACTTATTTGCGAATTCATGTATGGATGGAATTTCAAGCAGTGTGTCAGAATAAACAATATCAATCCGTTTTACTTTCCCCGGATTTTTTAAAATATATTCAAGAGCTAAAACCAATGTTAGGGTAGAATCTTTCCCTCCTGAAAATGTTATTAGCCACTTGTCATATCCTTGTTTTAATATGTAGTCGAATGCACTGAAAGTTTCATTCGTTCTATCAAAAAGCGAGGGATTTAAAGAATAATCTTCATCTGATTGAACTCTGTATATAGTGTGTTGAGCCAGGTCTAACAATGTGTGCGAATTTAAGTTTATAACAATGAATATTAAATAATACTTACATTATTTATTGCTAAAACAAATATAACATAAATAGAGAAAAAAGAAAATTATAAGATTTATTTGAATTGAAACGGAGGTTTCATTCGCCAGAATTATCAATACCTTTGAAATAATAATTTTGAATTAAAACTGATCAAAGGATTTTTACACGCATAATTAATTTTCCGTTTCTTTGCATAATCTTAATTTTACAAGATAATGAATTTGCAACGCTATTTTATACAACTGAGCTACAACGGAACTAACTATCACGGTTGGCAGGTGCAGCCAAATGCATCCACAATTCAGGAAGTTCTGGAAAAAACGCTTTCAACTATGCTACGTGAAGAAATTCAGGTAACTGGTGCAGGGCGTACCGATACCGGTGTACATGCCTCTTTTTTTGTAGCTCATTTTGATTCAGAAAATTCTGAGCTTGATAATAACGATTTTGTATATAAAGTAAATAGCTTTCTTCCTAACGATATTGCTTTTCAAAGAATATGGAAAGTACCTAAAGATGTGCATGCCCGTTTTGATGCAGTTTCAAGGACATACAAATATTATATTTCGTTAGTTAAAGATCCGTTTGTGGAGGAAACATCATATAAATATTTATATCCACTTGATGTGGAAAAAATGAATGAGGTGGCAAAATGCCTGTTTGATTATACGGATTTTACCAGTTTTAGCAAACTCCATACTGATGTAAAAACCAACAACTGTAAAATTCTGGAAACCGAATGGAAGGTGGAAGGCCACCAATTGGTTTTTATAATAAAAGCAGACCGTTTCCTAAGGAATATGGTTCGGGCAATAGTTGGGACTTTGTTGGAAGTGGGGAAGGGAAAACTGGAAGTTAGGGATGTCAGGGAAATTATAGAAAAAAAGGACCGTGGATTGGCTGGATCATCGGCACCGGCGCATGGACTTTTTCTGTGTGGGATTGAGTATCCTGAAAGTTTATTTAAATAATTGTATTTTGGCTGTCACCCTGTGGGTTCACTCAAAATTATTGGGCATAGTGAGAAAATGAAAGACAGCTCAAAAACGTTGTCATTTCGACGACCCCGATAGCTATTGGGGAAGGAGAAATCTCTTCCAAAAAAAAGATCTCTCCCCCGATTACGATCGGGATCGAGATACAGAGTGTGCAAATTAATTTAAAAGCAGCTTTAATAATTAAATATTATCAATGGAAACAGCTTCGTTAAGTGTGATTAAAAAAGAACTTAAGTTATTGCCTCCGGAAACATTATTGGAGCATTGCTTAAGATTAACGAAATACAAAAAAGAGAATAAGGAATTGCTTAGTTATTTACTTTTTGAAGCAGGAAACGAGCAGGAATTTGTCAGGCAGGCAAAAGAAGAAGTTGACCAACAATTTGAAAACTTAAACAGAAGCAGTTTATACCTTGCTAAAAAAACTCTTCGGAAAGTTTTACGGACTATCAATAAATACATTAAGTTTTCAACTCATAAAACAACCGAAATAGAACTGTTGATTTATTTCTGCAAAAAACTCCGAAAATCGGGGTTGGCAATAAGCCGCAGTAAAATATTACGAAATATGTATCAACGGCAGGTTGAGCGTATCAATAAAGTATTATCGATGCTGCATGAAGATTTGCAATACGACTATCAGGATGAGGTTGAAACTTTAATAAATTAAAATGTTGCTTGAAGAATTAGGATATAACCACGAATTAGAACAATTCAGAATTGACCAAAATCTGAAAGATTTTGAGGTTGGAAGAGTTGTAACAGAACACAAGGAACGTTACATTGTAAAAACAGATGAAAATGTTTATGATTCGGAAGTGATTGGTAATTTGCGGTTTACAGCACAGGATCGTTCTGATTTTCCAGCCGTAGGCGATTGGGTTGCAATTTCTGTTTTTGATTCCAGTAATGCCGTTATCCATAAAATTTTGCCAAGGAAATCGGTGATTCAAAGGCAGGCTGTTGGCAAAGAAGGTGAAATACAGATTATAGCAACAAATGTTGATTATGCTTTTATTGTACAGGCCGCCGACATGGATTTTAATATTAACAGGCTGGAGCGTTATTTGGCAATTTCAGCTTCTGCCAATGTCGAACCAATAATAGTTTTAACTAAAACTGACTTGATTGATGTTGCGGAACTTGATAGTATGCTAAATCAGATTAAAGAACGGATAGATATTGAGTTTGTATTTACGGTCAGCAATATTTCCAAAACGGGTTATGAGGAGTTAATTAAGGTTTTTATCAGAGGAAAAACGTATTGTTTTCTTGGGTCTTCGGGAGTGGGTAAGTCAACACTAATTAATAACCTCTCAGGACAGGAACTTATGAAGACAAATTCAATCAGTTCAAGTACAAATAAGGGAAGGCATATTACATCTCACCGTGAACTGATATTACTTGAAAAAGGGGGGATTTTGATTGATAACCCGGGAATGCGGGAAGTAGGGATTGCTGATTTGGAAGGAAGTTTGGATAATGTATTTGATGATATAAAGCAATTATCAAATCAATGCAGGTATGCCAATTGTGAGCATGTTCATGAAAAAGGTTGTGCCGTTTTGGAAGCTCTTGAGTCGGGAGCAATTAATAAATCATCGTACGATAATTACCTTAAATTAAAAAAGGAGAATGAACATTTTCAATCAAGTGTTGCCGAAAAAAGGAAAAAAGACAAACAATTTGGGAAGATGGTTAAGGATTTCAAAAAACATAGAAATCAGAACAAGTTTTAGATTTTAATTTTACTGTTCATTTTCATTCCCACGCACGTGGGAATCTTTCCTTAAAGGATTCCTGAAGTTCGTTTCACTTCTTCAGGAATGGTTAATTAGTTTTGATAATGCCTTATGTTACTGTTATTTGAGTTAATTATTCTATAATTGAATTAAACAACAATTTAAATGTGGCATCGGTTTGGTTCCGGTGTTGAGTCCTGAATCCAATTAAAACTATTTTTCCTTTTCCGTAACTGGTTGTTAACATAGCCGATTTTTTAGCGATATTTTTTTCTCCAATCAACCAACCACTTTTTAACAGCCCTTTATTTTTGTATCGTACAATAGTTTTATAATCGGCATTTTTTCGGCTTGCAACAACTTCGAAAACCGGGCTCGAACGATATAATACCAAACCTTCATCGGGCATTCCGTATGCCAGCGGGTGAGAGTTGTCGATATTAACTTTAACCGTTGATCCCGGGCAGAAAAGTTCATTTCTTCCCAGCCCTTCAACCGGATTCCTTACTTTTAATCCAAATGTTTCAACTGCAAATTCATATGAATCGCCCAGTGCAACCAATGTTCCTCCATTTTCAACAAATTTTATTATAGCTTCAGTTCCTTTTTCTCCAATACCGCTTCGATATTTTTCAGGGTATTCATTGGCTCTTTCCTGGTTTTCTTTGTTGAAATCACCTGTAATCATTTCCTTTGAATCATCAGGAATTACAATTACATCATACTTTTTATTGAGGTTTCCCTCTTTAATTTCCTCACTCATTAAAGTAGAATACGGGAAAGAGTAGTTTTCAAAACAAAGCCTTGTCCATCCTTCATCCATATTGCCTCCATAATAGCGCTGAAACAACCCTGTTCGGCCCCGTTTTACTAAATGTGTATTTATTGATGGGGATTCAGACAAAGCATTAAAACTCACTCCGGTCGATTTTGCTATTGAATTGATTTTTTCTACTGAGCCACCGTCAATAATAAAATCACCAGGGTGGTGGCTGCCAAGTGATGTGTCTAATCTTTTTATTTTAATACCGCAGTCGGTTAAAAGATTTACAGCTTTGTAGCTTGCATTTTGCCTGCCATCCAGAATATACCCATGGTCTCCTTTGTTAATCTTTCCAATAATATTTTCCTGTTCTTTCAGAATCGAAAAATCACCTTTAACAATTTCATTTTTTACATCTACATTAATACCCATGAATTCAAACATTGTATGCGTTGCCAGGTCGTAAGGACGGATTGGAGTTCCGTTTTCTTCACGTGTCCATGAATTATCGGCATAATGAGTTTCGGTTAGTAAGTTCATGATTAATCCCATTTTAGGTTGGGCAAGTGAAATTATATATGAACCTTTTTTATAATTCATACCATTTACTTCAAAATCAGAATTTGCCTTTTGAATTTCTATTCCTGATTGTAGAAGGATATTGACCATTTTAACCAAAGTCAGGTAGTCGTGCTGGCTTGCAGGGATAATAATGGTTTTAACTTTCCCGGTTGTGCCTCTTTCTGTTTGATTTTTTGCCTTTATATAAGCAGTTGTTAAAACAGTTTCTTTATTTCTCGCAGCCAGGTCAAGCAACGACCATGCCGATGATTTTTTTTGTTCAACAATATTGCGTAGCCTCCACCAGCCACCTGGCCAGGGATTTGGAAAGGTCGATTGGGCTTCATACTCGGGAAACATTCGTGCATTTGCCCTGAGTTGTTCAGGATGCACATAAATAGGGGATGCCAGGTTAACACCTGCCGATTCGGTTAACATACCAGCAATGTTATGAAAGGGTGTAATCCAGTGCCAGCCAAAATGCCCCCAGCCGGAAAATTGTGCTGCATTCAGAATCCCCTGAAATCCTTTTTCTTCAAGTTTATAAGCAATGTGTGCCCCATACCAACTCATCTCCCTCCAAACCAAAGGATCGGCGTAAGGCCGGATAGGATCACAGTATGGTGGCACATAAAACCTTGCTCCATACGATCCCATGTGATGGTGGTCGATATATGCCTGTGCAGGCCAATCAACAAACATTGCCTTCGCCATATATTTCGATTCCTGAAGGTTGAAATAATCGCCGTCCCGGTTATTATCATGCCCACAATATTTATGATATAAATAAGGCATACTTAATCCTTCGTATTCTGTTCCAACGGTTTCACGATACCAATCAGTAATCATTACCTGCCCATCGGGATTTAAACTTGGAACCATAAAAAACAAAACATTGTCAAGTATTCGTTTTGTTTCATCATCTTCACGGGTAAGTAAATCATAAGAAAGTTCAGGAGTCATTTGTGTTCCGCCAACTTCAGAAGCATGTAAGCTCATCGATTGAAAAATAACCACTTTCCCATCCTGAATGTATTCTTTAATAGTTTCTTCTGAAATACCTCTTGGATCGGTTAATGTTTTGTTTATTTCCTGCAACTTATCGAGGTTTGCCAGATTTTCGGGCGATGAAATAATTGTGAGTAAAAACGGGTGTCCATCAGAAGAAGGTCCCATGTTTATTACCTGAAGTTTATCACTTTCTTTTTCAAGCAGATAAAAATAATCGACGATTTTATCCCATCGGGCAAGCTTTCTGTCGGCACCCATTTGAAAGCCAAAATACTTTTCAGGCGATGTAATTTCCTGAGAGTATACACTAAAAGATAAGGACAAAATAAAGACGCTAAATAAAGCTCTGGAGAAAAATGGAGAAAGCTCAAACCTGAATTTCATATTATTGGTTTTTGGTTGTTTGATAAAGGGTAAATTTAAGAAAATAAGGAATAATATTTGGTGGTAATCAAATATAAATTGAGTTTATATATCATAAAAAAAGTAATACATTTACTTCAATAATTTCTAGACCATATTAAAATTAATTAAGAGATATGAAACAGATTTTCACAAATGATTTTTGGATAAAAGTATTTGAAAGTATTGAAAGCTGGATAATTACAGAACTTCCGGGATTAATCATTTTAACCATTCTTCTAATTATTGTTTTTAGGTTGGTAAAGTTTGCTTTGAACCGTGTGGGGAAACGTTTAATAAAGCGTGCTGAAAAAGGGGATAACCCGGTTGAATCTGAAAAAAGGATAAATACCCTTATTGGCAT
>JABMQB010000847.1 GCA_013203525.1 Mariniphaga sp. | reverse complement strand
TTATGGATTTTCGATCCACCGGTCAATGATTGCCTCATCACTTAAATTATAAATGTGTTTTAGTAATAGTAACCCTATCATTCTACAAATAGGTACTGAGGGGCGTCCTATTTCAGAATAATAAACTGAAAACTCTTTCTCTATCGAATCCCAATCTATTTGTTTAGATAAAATACACAATTCATGCTCTAAATTGATAAACCTTTTTAAGGGTGTTTCAAAAATATTTAACTGAGGTGTTTTATCGTGTTTCCCTACCATATCTGCAAGCTTTTTCACTAAAATACATATTTACTTGCAGATTCAGACACTTATTAGAAAAGTTTATCAACTGATTATCAAGATTATAATATATTTTGAAGGATTAACTAAGTAGGGTATAGCTGGCTTCATTCCTGTCAGGTTACACAAAAGTTGAAGTGGGCTACAACCCTTCACATACCACTGAAACCCTTATTCATCGTGGGAAAGAGGGTTAAGTGAGAACAAACAAACTTGTAAGGCAATATATCCCTAAAAAAACTTCTTTTTTTGATTTTAATGACAAGGATATCAGTGAGATAATATGAAAATCAATAAGCGGCCAAGAAAAAAATTTAGATTTCAAAAATCATTATTTGTCTTTTTGAGTAGTTTTAACAAAAATGTTGCACTTGCTTCTTAAATATAGGTTTTATAAAATGAGAAACTAATTCCACTTTGTTAGAATAGTATATTACTTTCTGTGACCTTGGTATATACGAATTTACTAGATAAAAAGGAGCCACAACTAACAGATTTTCCTAATTGTTGTTAATTGCCAATATTTCATCATTTTTTAATCAGGTATTCTATAAGTTGCTTAAGTTGGTATGGTTTCATTTTAGAATTTGACTGAATTGCTTTTTGATATTTCCTGATTTTTGCAATTTCCTTCAGTTGAACCACGGTAATATCCTTGGGCAATTTTTTTAAAATATTGTGAAAAGCACCAATAAACAAGATTCCGGTTTCGTCCTGGTTCAGTGTTTCATCTATAGTGCGTGCAATAAATTTATCCCTTCGAAATAAAAAAACGGGTTTTAAAATTTTATACCTGAGAAGTAGAAGTAGTTTCTGAATATTATTTTTTGATTTTAAAACAGACTGAATCCCATCGTATTCATCTTTTACCATTTTAAAATCTTCAGTCTTAATAAGAATTGCTCCCTGACCGATAAGTTTTAGAACTATTTCTGAATTTTTGCTTCCCGATTTGCTTCCTTCGTTTATGATTGTTATAGCCATTTCACCATCAGCAATCATCCCATCCTGATATATTTTTACGGTTTTATTCTTAATATCAAGTGTTTCAAAATAGGATTCAATTATTTTCCAGTAGCCGTTAATGGCTTCGGTATGCTTTTGCCATTTATCTTCTCCTGTCCCGGAAACACTTACGCGATTAAGTTCTTTCCCAAGAGAACCCATGTCCGCACTTGAATGAATTATGGGCACATATATTAATGTCCTCATGGTTTTTTGTTTTTGTTTTACATCAAATCACCCAAAGGGCCGAGATTGATATTCAAATCCCGGTCAGTCAGGTTAAAATGTTTTTTCAGCTCTTCCATTTTCATTTCCAACTTCATCAGGGTTTCACCTAGCTTTTCTATTTCATCGTCGGTCAATAATCCGCCATCGACTCTTCGCATAGCTTGTTTTTCAACCAGTTTACGGATGAGTTCGACCAAGGTCAGTACCAGTTTTGCCAGTCCTGAATCTGCATTGTCGGGTGTGAGCTTTAACTTCGATTCTTCAATTTTTGTAAGGTTTGCAACCTCTTGCGAAAGCTCATCAAGCGATCCTGTATTAAATAGTATTTTATTTTCACTCATCCTCGCGATTATTTTATGGTGATATCGACAAAATTGTATGGAGGCCATGGACCTGTAAGCATTAAATGAAGGCTGGGGTATTTGTTTTGTAATTCATTAACGACATTAATACAATCCTCTTTTTTGTTTTTTTCAAGTAAAAAAACGGCATCGATTATATTTGTTGCTGAAACCATTTTTTTGAA
Source organism: Mariniphaga sp. (assembly GCA_013203525.1). GTDB lineage: Bacteria > Bacteroidota > Bacteroidia > Bacteroidales > Prolixibacteraceae > JABMQB01. Next base: position 419 of record JABMQB010000847.1, on the reverse strand, counting down.
TTTTTGAATTGAGTTTAATTGTGCCAGATGCGTAGTAATATCTAAAATGATTGTATCGACATGTGACAATAACAGCTCCTCAAACCGGTGTTCTTTTAGTTTTCTATTAAGGTAGTCCCTGTAAACCGAGTTTTTGCTATTCTGTAAAAGTTCTGTTTTTGTTTCAACTTCAGTTTTTTCTTTCAATCCAGCCTTTATTTTTTCGGGATCGCAAAAAACTTTTAGTCCGAATTCAACCTTGTTTTCAACTTTCAGAAGGTTTTGTTGAATTTCAATGTAGTTTCTTTCAAGCATTTTTTTTATCATGTCGGTTGATTCCATAACGGAACCATATCGCACGGGAAGAAGTGTAAACTGTTGTGCCAGGTTTTCGATTACCCCTGCATATTCAATGGCACTGGATTTATCCGCAATTAATT
>JABMQB010000846.1 GCA_013203525.1 Mariniphaga sp. | reverse complement strand
TTCAATCCGCTCGTGGGAACAGGCATTTCTGAATGGTGAATGTAATGAAATTCAAAGCATATTCTGGAACCCAAAACTGGTTGAAGAATTGTACGATACTGAAAATGATCCATGGGAAGTAAACAACCTGGCTGACGACCCTGATTATGTTGATGTATTGAATCGGATGCGTAAGGCAAACAAAAACTGGACTTCCGATATTTTTGATACCGGATTTATCCCTGAAGCTGATATGGTGGAAAGGGCAGGGGAAGAACCGTTTTATGATTATGTCCGTTCCGAGAAAGTTAATCTTCAGGAAATAATGGAAGTTGCCGATTTAGCAACTCTTGGTAATCCTGAAAATATTGAAACTCTTAGTTCTTACCTGAATAATAACGAAAGTGCTATCCGATATTGGGGAGCTACCGGATTATTGATATTAGGTGAAAACGCAAAGGAAGCCCTGCCAGAGCTAATAATAGCAACAAACGATCCTTCTGGGAATGTTGCTGTTGTTGCTGCTGAAGCAATTTATAATTTAGGAGAAAAAGAAGCCGGGAAAAAGGCATTACTTAATGTGTTGAATAATCCCAGTGAATATGCCCGTTGCCATGCATTAAACGCAATTGACTGCATTAATGAAAAAAGCCCTGAGATTATTGAGGGAGTTATAAATTTGGTAAATAGTTCAGGAGACCGAAGTAAAAATGCTTATGATTTACGTGCATCAAAATGGCTTATCGAAAAATGGGGACTTAATCCGGATGTATATAATATTACGTTTGAGTGGTAGAAATTCAATTCTATTTAAATGAAATATTTATTGGAGGGCGAAGAAACCGAACGTTTAATTTTCAGGCCGGTTCAAAAAGATGATTTTGAATGGTGGCTTAATTTTTCCCAACATCCTGAAACTTCAAAATATTTTGACTTTGGCGGAAATCTGACTCCTTTTGAATTAACAACATTATGGTTTGAGAAGGTTTTTGACAGGTATAAAAACGATCAGAGTGGATTAAATGCACTTATTGAAAAATCAAGTGGATTACGAGTCGGGCAATGTGGTATATTGATTCAGGAGGTTGATAATATAACCGAATTTGAAATTGGTTATTCCCTTGATCCTGATTTTTGGGGTAAGGGTTATGCAACTGAAGCTGCTATAAAATGCCGCGAATATGCTTTTGAAAATGATTTTGCAGATTCAGTAATTTCTATAATTCATCCCGATAATATTAAATCGCAAAATGTAGCCCTGCGAAATGGGATGACCTTTGATAAAAAAACTGTATTCAGGGATATGAGGGTAAATGTTTACAGAATAAACAAATAAAAAAGGGCACAAAAACATGTACCCTTTTTGAAGAAAATATTTTACTTTTTCTTTTTATCCATTTTCCTGATTTTTTTCCATTTTTTAAGCCGTGGCAATGTTCCGGTCCATTTCCTGATTCGGTAGTTAATACGAATTGTAAGCATATACATCACCGGTTCAAGAAGCAAGGTAAGGAAAGTTGCAAAGGTTAAACCAAATATTACAGTCCACGACATAGGCCCCCAGAATGCAACACTTTCGCCACCCATCGATATTTGTGGGTCAAAGTTTGTATAGAGGCTAAAAAAATCAAAGTTCAATCCAATCGCCAGGGGAAATAAACCTAAAACCGTTGTAATTGCAGTTAGTAATACAGGGCGTAACCTGGTTTTCCCTGCTATAACCAATGCTTCAATTTCGTCTTCCAATGAAAGGAATGCCCCTTCAGGAAGCCCCAGCTCATCACGTCTACGTTGTCGCATTAAATCAATATAGTCAATTAATACAATACCATTATTAACCACAATCCCGGCAAGCGATATTATTCCGATTCCGGTCATAATCACAACAAACTCCATTTTAAATATTCCCAATCCGAGGAACACCCCAATGGTTGAAAAGAGGACAGTAGCAATAATTATAGCCGGTCGGATAAACGAATTAAACTGTGTTACCATAATCAACATGATTAAAGCTATAGCTATCAATAAAGCAAACATCAGAAATTCGCTGCTTTCAGCCTGTTCCTGTTGCTCACCCGAAAACTCATAAGTATAACCATTTGGCATTTGGTAATCTAGCAATACCTGTTTCACCCTTTCATTAACCTGGTTTGCATTATAACCCTCATTAATATTGGAAGAAATAGTTATAGCTCTTTTATTATCAATGCGGCTAATTTTATCGTAGGTGGTTGAATATTCAAAATCAGCAACAGCCGAGATAGGAACTTTATTCCCATTAACTATTATATTCTGATTCATTAATGTGGAAACATCGTTTCTGTATTTTTCATCCAATCGCACAAAAATATCGTACTCATCTTCGCCATCTTTGAACTTACTGACCTCACTGCCAAACAAAGCATTTCGGAATGTCATAGCTATTTGTGAAGTTGATAAT
>JABMQB010000845.1 GCA_013203525.1 Mariniphaga sp. | reverse complement strand
GTAGATAATGGCAAATGGAAATTAGAAACCATCCGGTTTGCTACACTGAATTCATAAGGAGGAAAAATAAATTTATTTGTCCAACCTTCAAATGGTTTCAGGAATCCCTGGGTAGATACAGAACTCTCAAGCGTTCGCATAACGGTTGTACCTACAGCACAAACGTTTTTTTTGTTCATTTTTGTATTGTTTACTGCTTCACAAGCTTTTTCGTTGATCCAAATTTGTTCTGAATCCATTTTGTGTTTTGTAAGATCTTCCACATCAACACTTCGGAAATTACCCAGGCCTACATGGAGAGTTACATATGTAGAATTAATCCCTTTAATTTCAGCTCTTTTCAATAATTCACGGCTAAAATGCAAACCTGCAGTTGGTGCAGCAACTGCTCCTTCGTGTTTGGCAAAAATAGTCTGGTAACGGTCTTTATCTTCCGGCTGAACAGGACGTTTAATAAATTTTGGGAGTGGAGTTTCACCCAGGCTGTATAATGTTTTTTTGAATTCATCGTATGGTCCATCAAACAGGAAACGTAATGTTCTTCCTCTTGAAGTTGTATTGTCGATTACTTCAGCTACAAGCATATCATCATCGCCAAAATATAATTTATTACCGATCCTGATTTTGCGAGCCGGATCAACCAACACATCCCAAAGACGTTGTTCACGGTTTAATTCACGCAACAGGAAAACTTCGATTTCTGCACCGGTTTTTTCCTTGTTCCCATAAAGCCGGGCTGGAAAAACCTTGGTATCATTAAAAATCAAAATGTCTTTATCGTCGAAATAATCTAACAAGTCCTTAAAAAGGCGGTGTTCAATTTTTCCTGTTTTCCGATGTAATACCATTAACTTTGATTCGTCTCGGTTTTCTGCCGGATGAAGGGCTATTTTGTCTTCCGGTAAACTGTACCTGAATTTTGATAACTTCATAAATATTTCTTTAATAAAATGTGGATTCCCTTTACGTGGGTTATTCTAATTAGTTACAAATGATTTTATATTATTTAAAAAATACTCAACTGTAATTGCATCTTCAATGTTATAATTGCCAATTTTTGTTCTTCTTAATCCTATAAGGTATGCTCCGCTGTTTAAAGCTTTGCCAATATCGTGAGCAAGCGACCTGATATATGTACCCTTGCTACATGATACTTTTATTTCAACTTCAGGAAGCTCAATCCTTGTTATCTCAATCGTCTCAATAACAACACTTCTGGCTTTTAGTTTAATCTCTTTTCCACTTCTGGCATAATTGTATGCCCTTTTCCCATTGACCTTTACAGCCGAAAAAACCGGTGGTACTTGTTCTATAATACCCGTAAATTTTTTTAAAGTTTCAACCAATAAAGCCTTATTTATATGTTTGTAGTCATACGTATTATTTTTTTCAGTTTCCTGGTCGTACGAAGGAGTTGTTGCCCCAAGTTTAATTGTTGCAAAATACTCTTTTTGTCCGTTCTGAATACTTTCAATTTGCTTTGTTGCTTTACCAGTACAAAGAATCATTAATCCGGTTGCAAGTGGATCAAGTGTTCCGGCATGCCCTACTTTTAGTTTTTTAATTTCCATGGTACGGCATAGCGAATTACGCACTTTTTGAACCAAATCAAACGATGACCATGAGAGCCCTTTGTCAAACAACAAAACCTCCCCTTTTATAAAATCGTAATTCCGACTTGGATTAACCATATAAACCAGATAGTTTTCAGGTATTTACAGAACTTCAAAAATTTCAGGCTGCAAATATAGCAATAAGGCCAATAATAAAACAATAAATTGCAAAATAAATCAATTTCCCTTTTTTTACAAGACTTATCATCCATTTACAAGCAATTAGTCCTGATATAAAAGCTGAACAAAATCCAATTATCAAAGGCAATACTCCAATTTGGGATTCATAATTTAATTCACCATTAATAATACTATAGAACAATGCACCTAATATGGGTATTAAAACCATTAGGAAAGAAAAACGAGCAATACCTTCTTTGTGGTTCCCTAATATTAATCCGGTTGCAATTGTTGCTCCACTTCTGGAAATTCCCGGTAAAACGGCTAAAGTTTGTGCAATTCCTATTATTACGGCATGCGAAAAAGATACTTTTTTTTCCTTCTTTTTTGCAAATTTTGAAAGTAACAAAAGTAGGGCTGTAACTATTAACATAGATCCAACAAAAATTAAATTTCCGCTAAACAATGCTTTAATGTCATTTTGAAAAATCAATCCAATTATTATTACCGGAATTGAAGAAATAAGAAGCTTTGCAATGTATTTAGTTTCATCGTTCCATTTAAAACTAAAAAGCCCTGTTATTAATTTACTAATATCTTTCCTGAAGATAACCATAGTACTTAAAACAGTTGCAGAATGTACAACTACAGCAAATAAAAGATTGTTTTGATTTTTAATTCCGAGCAGGTTATGTCCTATTTCAAGATGCCCTGATGAGCTCACCGGAAGGAACTCAGTTAATCCCTGGATTATTCCT
>JABMQB010000844.1 GCA_013203525.1 Mariniphaga sp. | reverse complement strand
ACCACTTGCATAGGAAAGTTCAACAGCTTTTTGCTTGAACTCCTTGTCGTACTTTTTTCGGTTTTGATACATAATTGTAAGTTAATGCTTTATAGCTTAACTTACCGTCCAGTCAAATGTAGCATTTCCAATCAGGGAACCGAGCGATCGCAAGTTCAAATCTTGTCACCCCGACTAACAATAAAACCTTTTTATATTATAAAAAGGTTTCTTTTTTCCAAAAATGTAAGTTTCTTATTGAAAGGAAATAAAGACTATTTTATTCCAGCTTTTGATAATTGTTTCTTGATTATAACGGATTCTCTTTTAGCCAGGCATTTTCGGTGATGCAATAACAAACCATTTAATTCTTCCTTGGGGATTTCAAAAGTAAAACTAATTTTTTTTGTAGCCGGCATTCCTCTGTATTTATTCATTGGGCAATCTTTTAACGCATTTCCCATAGGGCAATCAATTAATAATCCAAAGAGCCATTGACGAAGGTGATAATTTCCCATACTATTTTATCCAATTATATTAATATGGCTTTTCAAAAATGAAGCCACAATCATCTACAATTGATTTACAGCAAATTACAGAAATTTGCATATTCCTGTTTTGGGAAAATATGTCTTCTTTTTACAATAATTGGGAATTTAGAAATTTCTAAAATAATCAATAGTGTAAACTTTAAAAAAAAGTATAATGCCAACCATTCACTTATTCCCCATTTAAATTCTCAGAAAAGTTAATATTATTGATGCAAAATAATAAGGCAATTTAAAATTATAATGATTGCAACATGAATTATATCATGTTTTATTGTATGAGCTCTAAGGAAAAAGATGATTCCAACCAGTAAAAATCCTGATATTTTGATAAGGCCGCTTTAATTCTAACTAAATATCATTATCATATAAGGTAAATTAGTATTTTGGTCAATTGGAATTGGAATTGTTTACAAAGCTTATGTTATGTAAACAGAAGATAAATAAATACAAACTCTTTCATATTGATTCATTATTATATTATGAAAGTCGGAATAGTTATGTTAATTAATTGCGGTTAAGGAAGTGATTTAATAAATAACATAAATTGAATTCAATATATAATTCAATGGAACAGAGGAGTAAGTATTAAATATGTTTTTTGCGATTTTAACATTTACGATTAGGATTGCTGGTTAATTATGGGGAATAAGGCATGTTAAAAAAGGGCATAATTCTTTTTATATTTCTGACATTTATACTTTGGCTACCTTTATCAGGGCAGGTGCCGATTATGCGCTTTACTGATCCATTAAAGGATAAATCACTTTCCAGTGATATAACCACAAGTATTACACAAGACAGTTCAGGATTCATCTGGGTTGGCACCATTGATGGTTTAAACTGTTTTAATGGCGATAAAATAAATCAATACAAATACAACATTAATGATTCAACCAGCCTGGTAAACAATACAATAAATACAATGTTTGTCGATCGATCGGGTAGGTTGTGGGTTGGAACAATGCTCGGAGTCTGTATTTACAATAAAAATTACGACAATTTTATAACAATTGCTTCGGAAAAAGATTTCGCCGGACTGGGAAGCACCCAAATAACCTCTATAAATCAGAACAAAAACGGAGATATACTAATTTCTGCCGGCAATTCAATTTATTCGTTTAATAAAACATCTCGTTTGTTTGAATTGGTTTTTAAAGTACCTGCCGGCAACATTAATAAATTCATTATAGATGAAAATAATAATTTATGGATAGGTACTTCCGACGAAGAAGGGCTAATATATTATAATGTGTCGGAAGATAAAGAAACAGCATTTTTATATTCCGAAACCGACAAAAACACAATTAGCAATAATAACATCAGAGACCTGGATATATTTGAAAATCGCATATGGATTGCTACTTATGGCGGGGGTATAAATGCCATTGACCTGAAAACCTTTGAAATAAAACGTTATCCCCCACCCGACCAATATGCAGGCTATATAACTTCTACGTATGTTGATAATAAAAACAACCTTTGGACTTGCGACCATACAGGACTGAAAATTTATGATAAAGAGAACGATTATTTTTTTGGGTACTATCCATTAGAGGCAGATGATCAATCAATAAAAAGCTCAATTGTTGAAATATACCAGGACAGGCAGGGCAACTACTGGACAATCCATGCATCAGGTGGTATTGGCTTACGCACAACACCTAAAGGATTTCTTAAATATGACAAAAATCCTAATAATTACTGGCATACAAGCAGCAACAATACTACAGCCATTGAGTTTGACGCTAAAGGAAACTGGTGGATTGGAAACGGATTTAATGGTATTGATATTTTTGATTGGAATTATGGATACATAAGAACTTATAACGATGATCCCTCAAATCCATTCAGTTTAGGGCAAGGAGGAATCTTGGATATTTTCAAGGATAAAAATGGTACAATGTGGATTGGTACAAATATAGGAGGACTTCAATATTATAATGAAAATGAAGACCGGTTTTATTCTTATTTAAATGATCCGGAAAACCTGAATTCAATTGCAAGCAACGATATCAGGTCGATTGTTCAGGATAAAGAAGGGAATCTTTGGGTTGTAGCTCATGGCAAAGGAATTGACCAGTTTAATATTGATGAAGGGATATTCCACCATTACACAAATGCAAAAAACAAATTGGCAAATGATTGGGCATTCCAGGCTCTTTTCGATTCAGAGGAAAATTTATGGGTTGCAACAGCCTGGGGCCTTAGTAAATTACATGAAGGTTCCGATACATTTGAATCATTTTATAATCTTCCCTCAGATACAAATTCTATAAGCCATAACCAGGTAAATTTCCTTTTCGAAGATTCAAAAAAACAATTATGGATTGGGACTTCAGGGGGATTAAATAAATATATTCCTGAAACAAACAATTTTATAAGGTACAATCCTGGTTTTACAAGTAACAATATTTCAGCAATTCAGGAAAGTGAGGGATTTATATGGATTAGTACGCCAAAAGGTATTTCCAGATTTAATTCAGAAACAGAAGAAGTATATAATTTTGATGAAAAAGACGGTTTGTTGGAAGGTGGCTATCATGCCAGGTCGGTTGCAAGAAATGGTGAAAACAATATTTTTTTTGGTGGAATAGAAGGATTAACAGTATTCAATCCAGGCGAAATAATTTTTAACACTAAAATTCCTGATGTATTTATTACTGGTCTTCAGGTTTATTATGAGCCTGTAAATACTTATGGTAAAGGTTCTGTGCTGAATAAACAAATCACCTATACCGATAAATTAACCTTAAAACATAACCAGAATGTATTAAGCTTTGAATTCATTTCAAATAACCTGGTGAATTTTGAAAAGAATATGTACAAATATAAATTGGAAGGACTGGATAAGGACTGGATTGATATAGGAAATGAAAATAAAGCTACCTACTCACATTTACAACCCGGAAAATATACATTCAAAGTAATAGCATCAAACAACGATAATGTTTGGAATGAGACCGGAGCATCCTTACAAATCAGGATACTAAATCCCTGGTACCTAAAATGGTGGTTTAAAATTATAATAGGAATTATAACAATAAGTACAATATTTCTGATGTACCATTTACGGACAGCTTCGTTGCAAAAAAGAAATAAATGGTTAGCTCTGAAAGTAGACGAAAGAACCCAAAAATTATTTACCAAAAATGAGTTACTAAAAAAACGCACAAATGAGTTGAATAGTACAAACAAAATGCTTGAAATACGGCATAATGT
>JABMQB010000843.1 GCA_013203525.1 Mariniphaga sp. | reverse complement strand
GTTCCCAGCAAAAAGAACGGTTCAATATATCGTTTTGAAGTTTATTATGCCAAAGTAGCTTCTGCTTTATTGCCAGCTTTATCAACGGATACAACAGCAACATTATCGCCATCCTTTAATTCAGTTTCAAAAACAAATGGTTTACTTTTCAAAATTTGTGGTTCATGTTTTACTTCTCCGGCTTTTTCACCATTAACTAATACTTCGTAGTGTGAAACCGCGTCATCGCCAGCAAACGCATTGCCCCATGATAATTTTCCCGTATCAGCTATAAGATTTTCAGGTGGTGTTAATCCAACTTTTTCAATCTGGAAATAATTTGAATCACCTTTTACTTTTAAGGCCTGTTCCTCAATCCGGGTTCTTTCATCAGCAGGCATTCCATCCGGCTCAATCTGTGCTGCATAAAAGTTTTGAACCAACTGGCATTTCATTGGATCTTCATCAATTTGACCAATACCAATTATTGCAGTATGAACACCCGGAGTTGTTAATGAGTACTCTACCAAAGGGCGGCTGGGTAATTCAGGTGTGCCTATTTTACGGAAAACATCGGCTGGAGTTTGCGACCAACGTGGTTCTTTATGATATATAGCTGCATCGGCAAATACTTTCATGGCAATAATTCCCATACCCTTGGCAGCTGCAACCGGAATAACATTGTGCTGCATGCTGTATTTTGTTTTATCGTTGGCATTGATGGCTACCAACATTCCTTCCAAAATTCCATATTCATCACGCTGAATCATTTCCATCATAACCGGTGGGTCCTGATGCCCAGAAAATCCAATGTGTTTAATTAGCTTTTCATTATTAGGATTCATTCCCGTGTGGTTTGTACCATCGCGTAAATCGCGTAAAGCAACCAAAGCCCCAAAATTTCCTTCCGGGTCAAGTGGTGTTTCCAGGCCTTCATACAAAACATCAATTTCATTTTTAGAATGTAAAGTATGTATAAGCACCATATCGAGATAAGCACCCTCTGGATAAAATCCCTCATTATCACCAAAAATTTGGGTGAGCGAACGTTTTACATCGTCAACCGCACATTTTACATCGGGCATTCCATTCGACCAGTTCATAACACCTTCCATTTCGGGCCAGCCAGGTTTTCCCCACCGCATGCAGGTTTTGCTTGTTAACCAAATTGAATTTCGTAATTCTTCATTATAACCTTCCTCACCGGGAATAAGGTTTAGTTGTTTAAAAGCACTATTAAAATGTAGTTGGCTTTTTGCATACAAATTGGAAGTATCGTAATAATTAATGCCCATTTCAAATGCCTTTAAAATAATTGGAACCGGATCGACATCTTCCGGAGTCCATTGTAACGATGCCTGCCCGCCTAAAGCCAGTGTAGTAACTTCAAAATCGAAATTGCCAAACTTACGTTTCATAGGTGCTGGTAGTTTTTCAGTACTACATCCACCAAATGATAACACAGAAACACCGACAGTTGTTGCTGCCGAAACTTTGATAAAATTACGTCGTGAAACCGGATATTTTTTATGAAATTTCATATTGTCAGGTTTTTAAGTTTGGTTAAAATTAAAGAATAATTCGCGAAGAGGCAATTTAAATTATATCTGAAATATCATATGTGGATTAATGACAATCCAATCACTATGCTACCCTTCTCTCCCCCTCGTTTGTAACGAGGGGTTAATTGTCTTGAGTTTGAAACTCAACCCTTATAATTCAGTTTCAACAATAACATACCCGTTTTCTCCTGCATAATCACAAGCTGAACTAAACAGATACTCATGAGGTTCAGCAACAATTAGTGCTCTCACTGGATTTTCATGTATATAATTTATTCGTTGGTCTATCATATCATTATTATCCAACAAAATAGCATGGTTTGTTTCCTGCCAGAATTTATACTTTTTGATCCGATTATCATACTTGCCTGCAAATTCAAACCGATAAAGCATCCACTCTCTTCTGCTTTCCGGTTCTTCTTCTATCTTTTTCAAAATTGCTTTTGCTGTAAACTTTTTAAAATCCCTGATAATATCACTTATCCTGAATCCTTCATTTGCCCGGCAAATAAGATGCAAATGATTCGACATTAAACACCAGGCATAAATTGTCAATCCTTTGTTTTCTACACAATAATTTAATGAATCGGTAATTACAATTTTATATTCCTTTCTTGTAAAAACATCAATCCAATCTGTTACAGTAAAAGTTAAGAAATAAACAGCATTCTGATCGGTGATAAAATAATTGTCGGCGGTCATTTTTTATTTTTAAAAGTACAAAAATTTGTTCAGTGGATAAATGACAGGTAGTTTACACTCCTACACTTCGTTTCCAAACGAGAAGTTAATAGTATTAGTTTAAACTCAGAATTTTAATAATCAACGTGCCAATTCATTCAACTTCTTTGCGTCTCAGACGTTGGACAGCTTACCCCTCGTTGCAAACGAGGGGGAGGTGGGCCATAAGACCAATTTATTTAATAAAAAATAACATTCAATAATCCTTTATCACCGTTGGTTCGGATTTTCAATCCGTGCCTCAGACACCGAACAGCTTACTCTTTGTTACTATTGCACTCAAAAAAAGAAGAAGTCAAGGATTTCCCAGCCTGCGGCTGGGGCACAGATCACAAATCTGTGCTAACAAATAAAAGGTTATAAATAACATTCCGCATTAGCCATAAATGCCATTTTTCATTTCGCTAAACAATTACTATTTTTACAGAGCCTGAAACAATGAATAATATGATCGAATCTTCGGAAGATAGAGTCATCAGTTTACTACTTAAACAAACCCGCAAAATCGTATACTTTTGCGATGCCGGGAATATTTCAACCAATATGTCGGTTCATGAAATCAGAAAATCGATTAAACGGATTCGGGCATTGCTGCATTTTTTTAATTACCTCCCTGAAATTGAACCTATTGTTGATGAAAACCACAAGCTCCGAAAAATTGCCAGAGCATTAACTGAAGCTCGTGAAAGCTATGTAAATCATTCCCTTTTTGAAAAACACTTTTCCAATAAGCAGTTCCTACCTGAAAAGAAAGTCAGGCTAATTACTGCAAAGTTGGCAGAAGAGAATCACAAACAAATCAGGATATTGATTTCAGAAAAAGAATATTTCAACGTTATAAAAAATGTTATCCTTAATTTAAAACAAAAAATACGATCGTTTAATAAAATAATTACAGCAGAATATATTCAGAACGATATTATTGAAACCTACATTGAAGCTTATTCATTATACAAAAACAGTTATGGATTATATTCCTCGGAACACCTTCATAAAATAAGAATAAAGCTTAAACAACTTTGGTATCAATTCGAAGCTATTAAAACAAATCAACCAAAATATTTTTCGGCTAAAACGAGGCAGCTAAATGATATCACCGAAATACTGGGAACCGACCATGATAATTATATTTTATGGTTGCATATTAATAGGAACTTATTCCAATACCTAAATAAAGAAGAACAAAAAGTTTTTGAAAACCTGATTCAGCATCAGCATGAGCTGGCGGTGTCGGGATTATCAATCAAATTAAAACAATTTTTTGCTGAAAAAAGTGAAGAGTTTGAAATGAGAATTACTTCTTATATGGGGAACAGTATCCCGGTTAAAACAACTGATTAAATTTCTTCTTTATAATTTCTTTTATTTCATTTAAAT
>JABMQB010000842.1 GCA_013203525.1 Mariniphaga sp. | reverse complement strand
TATTCCTATTGCAATTTGTAAATCTTCAATAACTTTTTGAATATTAAAATTCAAATGTTTCTTTTTTTCTTTAATTATTGACAATTTTGATTCTAAATATTCCGGCTTAAACAAAAATTTTTCTTCAAAATATGATATAAATGAAAATAATTTTAGGAATTCTTCAAATCCCTCTTTTGAAAGTCCAGATTGCTTTTCTCTAACAAATGATAGCTTGGAAACACTATCATGCACAGAATATAATGTATCAAAAACTTGTTTGTAGAAATCACTTCTCTTCTTTGGTATTTCTGAATATGACTGATATGTTAAGATAAACATGGATAAAAGTAAAGGATTACTTAAAAAAGCTTTATATGAATCATTTTCTATCTCAGAAATGGATTTAATTATTTTCTCTGCCAACTCATTCTCTGAAATTGGAATTTGCTTTTTTATAAATGGAGGTATTTCAGAATCCAGTAAATCACAAACTAAGAAGTTTTTAAATAATGGAAGAATGTCAATATTTGTATAAGGGCGAGATGTAATTAAATAATAATTTTCAGGATATCGGCTAACAAATTTATCTAGTGCAATTGTCACATTCTCTTTTTTTAACGAATTAACTTCATCGTAACCATCAAAAAAGAACATAAATGCTCCAGAACTTAAAAGTCTGTCAACGATTTCTTTCGAAAAACCCAATTTGTAAAATAAAAAAACTTCGTCAATTATGTAATCCGAAATTGATCCTTTATATTCATTAAGGTATCGAAGTTCAACTTTTATTGGAATTTTAAAACCTGTTTTAACGGAATTAATAAATAAATACTTGACAATTGTGCTTTTTCCACTTCCAGCAGAACCAATGATTGTAATATAATTGGTTTTTTTAAATAAATTAAATATATCCGCAGTTGATATTCTCTTACTCTTTTGCTGCTCTATTGTATCTTCGTAAGTACTTATATGTAAGGGTAAATAGAAATCTAATAGCTTGATTGGTTCAGATCTGTGAAGCAAAGTCTTAGTAAAATAATTTCTTTTATATTCATTTGTTTGATATTCTAAAATTCTATTTTTTGCTACTTGTTTGAGTTCGTTTCCTAAACCTTTAATCAGTCCATTTATTGGAGACTCAAGAAGACTTTTAAATTCATTTAATTCCATGTTTTTGGTTTTTTAAAGTATGCATACTTTTAAATAACAACACTTTTCAGGATCGTTTGTATTAGGTTACTAATTTAACAAAAAAAATACTTAGAGCCAACAAGAGGAGTAAGCTACAAATTAAGAATTATTATTTTCGTGGATTTCTTTCATAATGGTTTCGCGCTCACTATGTTCTTTAAGGAATACTCAACGATATTTTGCAATCCAAAACATCTCGTTTGCAAATGCCGGATTATATATCTAATTTGCCTTTTTTGGCATTGATAATATTTAATTTCATAATTAATATTGTTAGCCAAAAACTAATTTATAACCTAACATTATGAATACTAAAAAAGATAAGCCAATTGAACTTCCACAAGAATGGCCCGGATCGTTACATTATGGAATAGAAGAAGTTAAAGCTGTTACACGTATTGTAAAAGCTCAATCGCCTTTTCGTTTTTACGGCGTCAATTTCCAGCATGAAGTAGAAAAGCTGGAAGAAGAGTTTGCAGATTACATTGGGGTGAAATATTGCCTGGGTGTTTCGCATGGCACCGCTGCATTGCAGGTTGCTTTTGCCGCAATGGGTGTTGGTCCCGGCGACGAAGTTTTAATGCCCGGATATTTTTGGGTATCAACAGTAGGCGCGGTTGTTCGAAGTGGGGCAATCCCTGTTTTGGTTGATGTGGACCGCTCGTTTAACATGGATCCCGAAAATTTGGAGAAGAAAATTACCAAGCGCACAAAAGCAGCTGTAATGGTTCCAATGGGTGGTGTAATGGGGCAGGTATCCAAGGTTGCAGAAGTTTGCAAAAGGAATAAAATCTTTTTATTGGAAGATTGTGCTCAATCGAGTGGTGCATCGCAGTTTGGGAAAAAAGCCGGTTCATTTGGCGACATTGCCATTTTTTCATTTCAAATAAATAAAAATATTACTGCGGGTGAAGGCGGGGCTATTGTAACAAATTCTGAAGAACTCTATAAAAAAGCATTTGCTATTCACGACCTGGGATATATTAAAGATGAGGAAGGAAATCTGGATACCGGAAATGAAGATTACCAATTTTGGGGAATAGGTTGCCGGATGAATGAAGTTACCGCAGCAATTATTAGGGTTCAACTTAAAAAAATTGGTTTGATAACTTCTTCAATGCGTAATTTTAAATATGAATTAGTTGATATTATTTCCTGTTACAAAGGGATTGGAAAAAGGCATATTGCCGATCCATCAGGAGATAGTGGCGGATTTTTGAAAATGACTTTTGATAATAAGGAAACCTCTATAAGATTTAAGGAAAAATTAATTGAAAATGGCATTAAAGTCAGGCAAGGTGGTTATTATCCGGTTCATATGCTCGACTGGGGAATGCATGTATATTCCAATATTCCTGCTTTGGTTGGTAAAAAATCTTACTGTGGGCATCATTCCGTGTGGGAATTAAAAGAAAATGATTTTGCCAAAGATTATAAATACGAAAAAGGAATTTTACCAATACTTGATGACTTTGTTGAAAGGACTGTACTTTTTTGTATTGCTTCAAAACTAAACGATGAGCATAAAGCATTAATAAAAAAAGCATTTACTGAAACCTGTAATCAACTATTGGAAAAATATTGAATTTAATTGCTGATTCTAAAAAACTAAACCATTATGAATAAGCTGTTTTTTGTTCTTGCCATTTGTATCTTCCTGTTTGGTCCGGGATATTCTCAATCATACGAGCGTTTTAATTCAGAGGGGAATGTGATAGAATTTAACTGGCCTGAAGGTAAAAATATGGGATTAAGCCTCACTTTCGACGATGCCCGGTTAAGCCAGATAGATAAAGGCATTCCAATTCTTGATAAATATAATATCAAAGCAAGTTTTTATGTATCGCCCGATTTGATGGAACAACGTATTGATGGATGGAAAAAGGCAGTTGCAAATGGCCACGATATTGGAAATCATTCGGTAGTTCACCCTTGCTCAGGAAATTTTACATGGGCGCGAAACAGGGCAATCGAGGATTATACTTTAAAAAGTATGTATGCTGAATTGGACTCAGCAACCCGAATAATACAAAATGTTTTGGGAATAACTCCAAATTCGTACGCTTATCCTTGTGGTCAAACTTTTATAGGGAAGGAAAAACAAACTCAAAGTATTGTTCCTCTTATTTCATCTATGTTTGAGACGGGAAGAACCTGGATGAATGAAGCTCCGAATGATCCGGTTTATTGCGATATGGCTCAGTTGACCGGTATGGAAATGGACGGTAAAAGTTTTGAACAGATTAAAGTATTAATTGAAAATGCCAGGAAAACCGGAAGCTGGCTTGTTCTTGCTGGCCATGAAACCGATACTGGAGGTGATCAGACCACTTTGTTGAACACCCTTGAAGCAATTTGTGAATATGCTTCAGATCCGGCAAATGAAATCTGGATTGATAATGTCCATAATATTGCAAAATATGTCAGGGAAAAGAGAGGAAGTTTGCAATTCGCTGCAATGTCACCCTACCAAAACCCCGCTTTAACAATTAAACAGAGAATTGATGATTTAATTCCAAGAATGACTCTGGAAGAAAAGATTGGGCAACTCAATATGCCTTGTGGTTACTTTAGCGAGCTTGGGAATACCCCTGAAGAAAAAATGGATGGAGGCCGGAAATTTACTGAGGGTACATTGTTAGATGCAATTGGTCCGGGAGGTGGATTTTTTACTCTTTCCAATAAAGCGTTACATAAAGGACCAGGTCAACAGGCAGCTTATTTTAACGAATTACAAAAAATTGCATTCGAAAAAACCAGGCTTAAAATCCCATTACTACAAACCGAAGAAGGAACACATGGTTTGATGTGTTCAGGTGGAACTATATTTCCTGAAGGGCCAGCACTTGGCAGCACCTGGAATTTGGACCTTGTAAATGAGGTTTATAAAGCTGCTGCCAAAGAAGCACGTGCAATAGGAATTCATCAGTTATTTACACTTGTTATCGAACCTATCCGCGATCCCCGGCTTGGAAGAAATCAGGAAGGTTATAGCGAAGACCCTTTTATGTGTGCTGAATATGCTAAAACCATTGTTAATGCTGTCCAGGGAAACGATGTTTCGGAAGGCGATAAAGTGATAGCTGGTTTATGTCATTATCCAGGGCAAAGTGAACCAATAAGCGGATTGGAAAGAGGAGCGATGGAAATTTCAGAAAGGACACTTCGTGAGGTTTTTTTACCTCCATGGGAAGCTGGGATAAAACAAGCAGGAGCTTTGGGCGTAATGGCAACCTATCCAACAATTGATGGAATTCCGGCTCACAGTTCATCAAAAATACTTACAGATATATTACGCGGTGAATTAAACTTCGATGGGCTTGTGTTAAGTGAAGGTAATGGTGTAAATACGTTGGTTTATACCGGGCTTGCCAAAACTGTTAAGGAGGCAGCTGCCATGGTAGCCAATGCAGGAATGGATGTTAGTATTTCATTCCAACAAGGGTATTTAAAAGATATAATTGAAAATGTAAATGAAGGGAAAGTTTCAGTCGAAACCATTGACCGTTCAGTAAGAAGGGTTTTGG
>JABMQB010000010.1 GCA_013203525.1 Mariniphaga sp. | reverse complement strand
TTGAAAAATACAAAACAGCAAATAATACTCTTTTAACTAAATTCAAAATAACCTCCTATTAGTTACTTCTTATGTGCCCTGCATTCTAAAAAATGTTTGTCTTTCTGAGGTATTCTCCGAAGAATCTTCTCACGAAGAATCTCATTATAAGTTGAGATCTTTCCAGAGATAATGTTTGGTCACTTCCCCGCTTCCCGAAATTACATTCAAAACTTTGAACGAAAACCCCAGCCCCGATTTACCACAAATCTATGATACGAAACCAAGCGGGGAGTGACTTGTTAAGTGCTTTTTACCCTTATATCATCACATATTTAACCGGTACACTGTGAAAGAAGCCAAAGTTCTTCACCGCAATTTATAAAGTAAAGATTAAAACGATCCCTGTTAGTTTCAAGATGCTTCACTATCAGATTTTCTAATTCTTAATACAGCGAATCGAAAAACCTTCGTTCTTAATGTAATAGCTATTACAACTACTAACCATTGAATTGTGATAAAATAGCTCCCGTTCACATGAGTTGTTGCTTTGGTATTCTGTAGAGGACCAAAAGAGTGCATGGTAACCAAAAGAGTAGAAAATGCCACCTTCGTAACTGTCTCGGTAACCACCAGGCAATGCTGTGAAGCCACTTTCATTAGTTGCCCCAGTATTGGGTTCATGCCATAATCCATTTCCACCTTCAATTGTTCCTGTTGATTTCATTTTTCCGCCAGCAACACTACTTCCACCAAGGTAATCAACCAATATTTGCCAATCATCATCAGTGGGTACATGCCATCCGTCAGGAGCAATGCCACGGCTATCATCCACCGAATACCAGTTATACAAACGTCCATAGATAGAAACATACGCATTATTGTTGCCATAATTACAATATGCACCAGTCGTTAACCCAATCCAAGTGTTATTACCAGTCACTTCAGGAATTGTATCTCCATTGTTATAATGGGTTACTTCTATATTTTCCATCATCCATTCCTGGTCGCCTATTTGTATCGTTTGGTACACATTGCCATCTATGTCTGTTACTGTACCTGTTCCTCCACTTGTGGTTGTAAATTCCCAAACATCACCTGTAGTAGAATTTGAGTTGTCATCTTCTGCTACTATCTTCCAGTAATAAGTTGTTTCATAATTTAGGGTTCCGGGATCATAAGTTGTGCTACTTTGCCCATCATTAACAATGGGTGGGGCGGTACTTTCTCCAAAATATACATCATAAGTTAATGGATCATCATCTGGGTCTGAGCAACTCCAATTTAAGGTTTGGCTAATAGAAATGTTAGTGGAATTATCTGCTGGTGAGGGATTTGATGGTTCATCTGGCTTATCATTCTTTGGTCCTGTACTATCTTTACTACAAGAGAAGAAGATAAGCGAAACCATAATTAACATAATTAATAAGAATTTTGTCTTTTTCATTTTACCTCCGTAATTTTGTTTTGTTCAACGATTGCGTTTTCTGACAATCGAAGCTTGACATGACACTATATTAAAATAAATATAAGATCAGCAGTCTTGGCAGTCAGGGCAATCACATTGGCAGTCAGGACAGTCACATTGGCAGTCAGGACAATCACAGCCAATTGAATCATAATGTGGAAAAAGTATAACCTTTTCTGCAAGAATACCAGAATTATTAAATGTCTTAATAAATAATATTGCATCCATTTTACAAACTCCTTATAAACCATATATATGTTCTTCTGGGTCAAATACTTTCCATATTAAAGGGCAACCTCCAGTGCATTGTCCCCAAATACTACATTCTTTACATTTTACACTTGGGTATTTCCATAACACCTCCTCAATTTCTTTACGTTTTTCATACCACTTTATTTTAAAATCCTTTAAAGATATAACTTCATTATATTGGTCTATGCAATTAAATAAAAATTTATTAACGAAGTGAGTACAAGGAATCACTTGACCTGAAGGTTCAATAACAATACCTTTTCCATTAAACATGTGACAACTGCTTCCACCTGAAATATATCCATCGTTCTTCATGATTTCATAATTTTCACCATATGCACAAACTGGAATAGTACTAAAGAATCTCACTTTTATATTTTCTTGTTTAAGTTTTGTGTAAGCTAAATATGCAGACTCAGCTAATTCCTTTGGTGATAAAAATACTGAATTATTTTTTACATCAGTTGTGACAGTTGGAACACCAAAGTTGAATAGTATTTTTTTAACACCTAAATTATTAAGAAATTTTGCAATTTCATATATTTTATCTTTATTTTCTGAGCTTATAGTAGTAACTGTATTTAAAGAAATACCAAGTTTAACACAGTTCTTTAATCCTTTTAGCGTTTCATTAAAACTTGTTGTGCCACAAATTTCATTGTGTTTTTCTTCTAGTTCAGCTTCAATAGAAATACTAATATGACTAATTCCAGATTCAATAAGATTATTTAAAAAGGCCATATTTCTCAACTTTCTTCCATTTGAGACAATTTTAAATTTTAATCCCAGATTTATTCCATATGAAATTATTCTAAATAAATCTTTATAAATTGTGGGTTCTCCACCAATCAATATAACTTGAATAACCCCCATGTCTTTAAGTCTATTTAGTATATCTTTCCCATGCTCTAATTTCATAATTTGATTTTGTGTACCCGAAGCATAGCAATAATTACATTTATTGTTGCAATTATAGTTAGTAACAAGCCATGATGTTTTCAAAAAATCTCCTCCATTTACATATTATTTTTTCTACTTAAATTATT
>JABMQB010000082.1 GCA_013203525.1 Mariniphaga sp. | reverse complement strand
TGTTTAAGTGATACAGTTACCAAACTTGTAAAACGAAAACCACATTTTGATTTTTATACTATTGATGAAGAAGGATGCCAACCTTATTATTTAGAGGTATTGTCAACCACAATAGATGACTCGCTGGAATTTACATGGATCCACGATACATTACCAAATGTGACTGCAAATTCTGATTTTTATATGTTTTCGGAACCAGGCATGTATAGTGTTGGAGTTGTTGCTTTATCTCACCAAACTCATTGTATCGATTCACTGATAAAAAATGAATGGATTAAAGTCCATCCAAAACCGTATGCTGCGTTTGAAGTTGATTACCCTGTTGCCACTATCGAAAATCCGGATTTGCAATTTACGAATCTCTCAGAATCAGGCATAAAATATTATTGGGATTTTGGCGACAATAATACTTCACAATCAAAAAATCCCAATCATTCATATATCGAATTAGGTGAATATCCTGTTTTAATGGTGGTCGAATCGGAATTTGGCTGTTTGGATACAAGCGACTTTTTAGTTCATATTGTACCCTTTTCAGTTTTCACACCCAATGCATTCCGTCCCGACAGCGATATCCCGGAAAACAGGGTTTTTATGCCAGTAGGAATTGGCGCCGATCCTGAAAGGTTTAATATTAAAATTTACACCCGTTGGGGAACGCTTGTTTTTGAGTCATTCGATCCGGAAAATAAATGGGAAGGAAAAACATTAAAAGGTGATATTGCTCCCATGGGAAATTATATTTGGGAATCAAAATATTATGATATACAAGGAATCGAGCACAACCAAAACGGCTATGTTATTTTAATACGTTAATAATTCAATCTAAGTTAAGGGTTTGAATAAAACAACATGTCATTAATACGGTATGTTTATTGCTAAAGTAAAAATTTGTATTTTGCATAAACTGTATTTAACTTGAACTAACTAAATGAGATATTTTTTTAGCCTCATTATTATTATTTCTATTCCATTCTTCTTAAAGGCACAGACTCCGGAAGATGACTGCCACAAATCTACTGAGGGTTCTGATTTCTGGTTTGGATTTATGGAAGGAAGAGACCTTGAAGATATTCATTTTCTTGAAATAAATGTCTCAGCCCGTGAAGCCACAACCTTTACAATATTTTACGGTCCTGATGAAACTCAACTTGGATTACCATACCAGATTACTCCCTTCAATTCTGTTAAAGTCATAATTCCCTGGGACCTGCTTGAACACTTTGGTTCAGAAAAAATTGAAAATAAAGGGATTCATCTTGTTTCGGAATTGCCTGTCAATGTTTTTGCTTTAAACTGGGATAAGAATTCAAGCGATGCAGCAGTAATTTATCCAACAGAATCATTAGGAATTGAATATTATGCTATGTGTTACACTCCGTCTATAGGTGGAGATAATGGTAGAAACACCGAATTTCTGATCGTTGCAACTGAAGATAGTACAACTGTTAATATAACTCCACCTGTTGTTACTCATAAACACAAGCCTGCCAATACAACATTTACTATCGAATTAGACAAGGGGCAATCATACCAGGTCCAGTCAATGAATATAGACAGTATCGGCCAGGGTGACCTAACAGGCAGTTATATTACATCGGATAAACCAATTGCGCTTTTTTCAGGATCTTTGATATCAATGGTACCAGCTAATAGTGGAACCGGAGATCATCTTTTTGAACAAATGCCACCGGTTAATGCATGGGGAAGAGAATTTTTTACAATCCCACATAGGTTCCGTTATTGGGACAGGCTAAGGATTTTATCGCAGGAAGATCGTACCGTAGTTTGGATAAATGGGCTAAAACCTGACACATTAGACCGGGGAGAATACAGAGATACAGTCCTGCTTTGGTATCAACCCAAAAGAATAATTGCAGAAAAACCGGTATTAATAGCTCAATTCAGCCAATCTACTTCGGAAGATTTGTATGACTTTTCAGGAGGGAATAATGAACCCTTTATGACCATATTAAGCCCAGCTGCCCAATACAGGAACAGTGGAAATTTTGTAGTTTATGAGTCATTACAACCTTCCGATTATTTTATTAACCTAGTCTTTCCCAGGGAAGAAATATCAAATATCTATCTGAATAACGAAAAGCTTACTGACCTGGAACTACAGGATCCTGTAGCCTTTGATATCAAAAGGCCAGCAAACAATTTTGGCGGTAACTTTTATGCCCAGTTAAAAGTAGACCCAGGTGTTTATAATATGTGGATTGATACTCCTGATAAGGGATTTTTTGCAACTTCTTACAGTTATGGGCTTCAAGAGTCGTTAGGTTATGGAGTAGCATTTAACCTCGACAATCTGGTCGACCTTGGAAGTAGTATTAATTTTCAGGAAGACACTCTTTTACTTTGTTATGGCGATACAATACCACTGGATGCAGGATCGTGGTTTAACGAATTTTACTGGAATACAGGCGATACCACACAAAGTATCGCCGTTGCCGACAGTGGATGGTATTGGGTTGAAGTAAAAGATGTAAACGGATGTCCACAATCTGATTCAGTATTTGTATTTCTTAGTCACCCTATTGCTGACCTTGGTTTGGATGAGTTAAAAGACTGCGAACCAACCGTATTAAAACTTGATGCAGGAGAAGAATTCTGGAGATACTACTGGAGCACAGAAGAACGAACACAAACAATTATTGTAGATTCAACTGGAACATACGAAGTTACCGTAGTAAACCGGTATGGATGTAAGGCGTCCGACCAAATGAGTTTAACAGTTTACCCAATCCCTAAAATTAATGTAGTTACAAGTAGCATTATTTGTGATACTTTGGTTACGCCTTTAGAAATCGAATTGCTCCGCACCGATCTTTCGCCTTGGGATATGCCACTGGACTGGAATTGGAGAACAGAAGATCCCGATGTTTCAATATCGGATTCAACAGATACTTTTGCAAAAATAAGAGTTCCTGCATTTGGAGATTATTTAATCTACTACGACGCTGTTACTCAGGATGGATGTGATACAATCAAACAAATTCAATTAAGTTTTAATGAAACACCAACCTCCGATTTTACATTAGAAGGGCAAAATGATGAATGTAGTGATTTCAGCAAGAAAGTATTGTATACGGGTGATGCAAATCCGGGTGCTTTTTTTCACTGGGATTTTGGTTCCAGTTTAATTGTTGACTCAATTGATTATCCTCTAATATTTCGGGTTTCATTAGGCATTGGAGAATCACATGAAATCAGATTGGTAGTTGAAGAAAACGGTTGTTATAGCGATACAGCTATCAATAGTATTGTTGTATTGCAAAATGTAGATATTAAGGCAAACAAAACTCACGGATGCGACACATTGACCGTTTCATTTGATGGGGAAATGTTATTAAATGAGGTAGATTATAGCTGGAGCTTTGGCGATGATTCTACAAGCAACGAACCAAATCCGGTTCACTTTTATGCTGAACCCAAATTATATAACGTCGGATTAACAATTACAAGCCAGTCAAATAATGAGTGCCGGGCTAAATACTCCTTTAAAGAGATGATCCAGGTTTATCCAACCCCGGTTGCTGCTTTTACGGGTGATCAAAATTTATGCTATGATGATAGTCTGAAAGTTTTATATACACATGCTAAAGATTCATCAATTTATAAGTGGTATAAATTCAATGAACTGTTTTATGCCGGCTTTGATAAACAAGAAATAACCGTAAACCTGAATTTACCCTTTACAATGGTTTCTCTTGTAGTTGAAGAATATGGTTGCATTAGTGATCCATGGACAAAAAGATTTTCCAGAAAGCCTCATATTGATTTTACGATTGATAAAACTGAAGGATGCCATCCTCTGGTTGTTCAGGCAACAGGCAACTCCAACGATAACAATATTCTATATTATTGGTTAAAAAACAGACAGACTGAAGGATTTGGAGATACCTACAATTTTAACTTTAATGAACCCGGTTCATACGATTTAGGAGTACATATATATTCTGAACAAACTACCTGTCGTGATACTTTACTTTTAAATGATGTTGTACTTGTAAATCCTACACCCTTTGCTGATTTTGAGGTTGATCTGCCAATAGCTTACGATAATAATTCTTTAATCACTTTTACAAATTTATCTGAATTGGGAACCAAATATTTATGGGATTTTGGTGATGGAAATTTTTCGCAGGAAATAAATCCTCAACATAATTATGGTGAAGTAGGAATATATAATGCACAGTTAATAAACGAAACTGAATTTGGGTGTACCGATACGGCATCACTGGAAATAAACATAGTCCCTTTTACAATACTGGCTCCCAATGCATTTCGACCCGAAAGCGAATATGAAATTAATAAGTACTTTACATTGGTAGGTGAAGGGATTAATCCGGAAAAATTCAATATGAAAATTTATGACAGATGGGGGCAACTGATTTTTGAATCGTTTAACCATCTTAGCAAATGGGATGGTAAATCGTTAAATGGCGAACCAGCCCAAATGGGTAATTATATTTGGACAGCAAGTTATTCTGACATCCTTGGTTTTAACCATGAACTAAAAGGCCAGGTATTGTTAATCCGTTAATATTCTCCGGGAGACCGATAAAAGGGAAATGATGATTTTCGGGATGGGTTTTTTAATAAAAAGGATAGAGTTATTTCGTTACTACCACCAGTAAGGCCTGCCAGTCCTGATATTGTCCAGTCATAACTATAAGTTAATTGCCATCTTTCTCTAATGAATCCAACAAGAAAAATTAGTGCATCGTAATTCAGGCTTAGGTTCTGACGTAACCAAACACCTCCGGATAATCCTTTTCTATTTAAAAATAATCCATAATTAAATTGCCTGAAACTCCCTTGTTGCTGAAGAATTACCTGCGGCGATAAATCAAATTTCTTCCGCAAATGGCCTTTGAGAAATATATTAAAATTAGCGCCAAAGTGGAGTGTGTACTTACGATACAAAACACCAACATCTTCTTGCCCTTCATAATATGATTGTTTTGGTTCATTCAAATGATGGCCTGCAATGCCAAGAAATACATATTCGCTATATAATAATACACCAGCTGATACATCAAAATAAGTGAAATTTGGATCCGATATTGGAGTTTCCTGAGATACTCCATGATTTCCATAATTTGGGTCAAGGTTGTCCGGAAAAATAAGTTTATCCCAAACAAGGGAATTTTGGTGAAATCCTGCCTGTACAGCACCATTCATTCTGTATTTCTTGTTGATGCGGGTAAACTTTGAGTACATTAAATCAACCTGCAATTTATTTAAGGCACTATTGGCCTGCGCATCATTTAAAAGTAATATTCCCAAGCCTCCCTGCAATTTTTCAACAGGCATATCAAATCCAACACTATAGGTTGTATACGCCTTGTTAAATCCGGGCCATTGATTTCGATATTGTATTGCTACGCGCGGAACTTCTATTGATCCGGCAAAGGCAGGATTAAGATATAATGGATTGGAATAGAACTGCGAAAACGACACATCCTGCCCTGCAAGTTTTATCAGACTAGTAGCTTGCAATAGTAAAATAAAAATAATTAGTTTCGTTTTCATCTAAATATTAATCGATTTTCAAGGCAGTGTAATCTAAGAAATTATTCCTGATTTTTTTTGCAAATTATTAATAAACAATACGACAAACCCTTCAAGGATGACAAAAATACCACTTTTGATTTATGTTTAATTATAAGACAGCCTAAAAAGGTCTCACCCCGACTAAATAAATTCAATATATAACTTTAATGATACCCGGGAGGTAAATCTCTATCATTTGGATTCCACCAATAAATCCAATCAGTTCCTAATTCACGTGTTTTTTGAGCTAGTTTTTTAAACTTCTCTGTTTCCATAAAATCTTGTTTTCCAAGAGGGTAAGGATGTCTAAATTTTCCCATTTGTTTACCAAGTTGCGTGCTTAGTTCTATTACTTTTTGAGCATACTGAGGATCGTTTGCAAGATTGGTTTGCTCCCAGTAATCCTCGACATAATTATACAACTGATCTTGTTCAAAATATGCCGGATGGTAAATAACCGCAATTTGTGAATTCCCCTGCATTGGGAAATTCAGATGATTTGGCGCATAATCATGCTTCCCTTCCTTCATCTCCAGTAAAACACTTTCAGGATAACGTAAAGTCATAAATTTATATGTACCATCGGAGACTGCACGCGAATAGCCATTTTCAAAATAAAGATATTTCCTGCCAATTCCATCATTTCCTTTGATTGCATCCAAAAAACTAATTCCGTCAACCTTATTTTCAGGCAAAGGATTTCCGGCGGCTTCTAATATCGTTGGTAACAAATCAACAATTTGGGTATTCTGATTGATTTCTGAATTTGACTTCACAACTGCCGGCCAATGGACTACCATTGGTATTTTTGAACCAACCTCATAACAGGATGCTTTCCCCGGTTCAACACCATGATCGGAAAGAAAAATAACCAATGTATTTTCTGCTTTACCGAGTTCTTCCAGTTTTTTCATAACAGCTGCTACATGGTCGTCGAGCATAGCCAACCCTACATTATGATGATTCGGCTCAAAACCGCTATCTGTTAACCGCTGTTTTAGTTCTGCACGTGATGGATGAAATTCTGTTGGATTTTTAAGTAGACCGCCAGGTGTAACATGAGGATCCAGATCGAGTGCCTTATGGTGCGGAGGACCGTGCAAGGCAGTTGTTGCAGTGTAAAGAAAAAATGGTTCATCACCAGTATTTTCCAAAAAGTCAATTGCCCCTTTTGTCATCCATTCAAAATTATGAAAACAAATATCGGGAATCGGATTTTGCTCATAGTTAGCCCAAAGAACACTAGCCGCATAATCAAACCCAGCAACCTTTTTTACATAGTTCTGTAAATTCTTCTGATAATTCTTTAACATACTATCAACTTCCGGGGAATACGGATCAGCACCACTTTCAAACCGTGGAAATCCTACCAGCTTTTTATCACCTCCCATATGATACTTTCCAACATAACCTGTATAGTATCCAGCCTCATTCAGATATTCTGCAATGGTTTTATCTTTTTCTGAAAGATGTGTATTCCACGCGATTGCATATGGTTCATTTAAAGGATTGCTTTCAAGAAAATCTTCTGTCTGGCATCGTCCGGCAAAGTTCCCGGTCATTAATGTATAACGGCTTGGAGTACACATCCCGGAGCTGCAATAGGCATTATTAAATAATATCCCTGCGTCGGTTAATCTCTGCAAGTTCGGAGTTGGTTGATTTCTTCCATACATCGATACATCAACATCACGCATGTCATCCGAAAAGAAGATCACAATGTTGGGACGTTGATGCTGTTTCTCACATGAAATTATAATCAGGGTAAATAATAAAGCAGAACAAAACAAAAACAATCTATTCATAACAATTTGAATTTAAATAACCTTCATAATTAATAATCAGTCTTTCCCATTACCCAATGAATGAGAGTAAATAAGATGATAAAATTCCTTCTTCATTTTTTTTATTTCAAATGAAGTATGAATGAGAAATCTTTTCAACTATTTAACAGATTTCTCTCCAACCCAATTGAATCTGGATCAAATTCGAAATGACAGTTAGTGTTCATTCATAAATTTTTCAATCTCCTCACGAATTGGAGCAGATGGTTGTGCTCCCATTCTGGTAACAGATATTGATGCTCCAGCGCTGGCAAACAAAAGAGATTCTTTTAGATTTTTCCCTTCAACCAATGCAACAGCAAAACATCCACAAAAAGTATCGCCCGCTGCAGTTGTATCAATGGCATCGACAATAAAAGCCTTAACATTGACTTTTTCATTTTTAGTAACCGCAAATGCGCCTTGAGATCCCAATGTGATTATAACTCTTTCCACGCCTTTCTGAATTAATATATCAGCTGCATTTTCTGCATCTTTCTGGGTTTTAACTGTAATTCCGGCAACAAATCCTGCTTCTACTTCATTTAAAACCAATATATTAACTTTCGGGATGTACGAAAAATCGAAATCGCGTGCAGGTGCAACATTCCAAAGAACAGGAATGTTTTTACTATTTGCAATATCAATCACATATTTAATTGTTTCTTCCGGAATCTCGTATTGCATAACAATGATTGCGGCTTCATCAATAATTGGCAATGCTTCATCAATTCTTTCAGATGTTAAATTGTAATTTGCACCTGGAGCCACCGAAATATAATTCTCACCTTTATCTCCAATCATTATCAGAGCATGCCCACTTGCAATTTCTCTTTCCTGAAAAACACACTCTGTATTAATCTTATCATTTTTATAGTTTCGAATCATTTGTGGCACATAAGCATCGTCTCCAACGCAGCTAACAAAAGCAACATTTCCACCTGCCCGAGCAGCAGCAACCGCTTGATTTGCTCCTTTGCCCCCATAAACCTGAATAAAATCAGCATCGGTAACTGTTTCACCTTTTTCAGGCAAATGATCCATTTTCATTATTAAATCGATATTAGAACTACCAATTACAACAATTTTATTTTTCATTCCAAATTTATTTAATACCTGTTAACCAAGACGAGCCAAAATAATTAAAGCCAATCCTACAATAAATAAAGCAAACATAGCCACCAGTAATTTATTTGTACCCTTTGGAGCATTGGCAAATTCTTTCCAAACAAAAACTCCCCAAATAGCTGCTACTAATGTTGCTCCTTGTCCTAGTCCATATGAAATTGCATAACCGGCTTTATCGCCAGCCATAATACTTAACATCATTCCAAGACTCCAAATAATTCCTCCCAAAATTCCAACAATATGAAGTTTAGGTGTTCCCTGTTTAAAATACATTCCAAAAGTAACAGGTTCGCCTGATATTGGTTTCTTCATAAAATAATAATTAAACACAAAATTTGAAATAAATATCCCAATTGAAAAAACAAAAACGGCCGCATAAGGTGTAAAGGTTCCAGCAGTTATATTTACCAAATCTGTCGACATTGAATCGGCAACAAAACGGTAAAAAAACGACATTAAAAATCCGGCAACCAATGATAAAACAATTCCTCTGGTTGATTTACTTCCTTGTGATACTTTTTTATAAGCCGTAGCATTTAATACAATTGCAAGCGTTACTAATCCAACTCCCAAAAATAAGTACAAGGAGTTGTAGGCTTCCGGATTTGGCAAATAGTTATTAAACACACCCAAAACAAGCGCTAATCCTATACCAATAGGAAATGCAATTGCCATTCCTGCAATTTCGATAGCAGCCACCAGAAGTAAGTTCGCAATGTTAAAAATCACTCCTCCCAATAATGCAAAGAGTATAACTTTTGGTGTGGCACTTAGTAAATTTGGAATGAAAGCCTGCCCGCTATCTCCGCTACTACCCAGAGTAAGTCCAAATACTAATGATAAAATTATTACACCCAAGGTGTAGTCCCAATAAAACAATGGAAAACTCCATTCTTTTGAAGCTAACTTTTGAGTATTTGCCCATGAACCCCAACACAACATTGTAATGATGCACAGCACCACCGCCAACGAGTATGAATTAACTATATACATAATTAAGATTTTAATTAGTTAATAATGAATTGCAAATTTATTTATTCCCAAACCTTTTTTTTGCCTCTTCCAAAATCGCTATGGTTGCAGTGGCACCGCATCGGGTACACCCTGTTTTTTGAACAGCTAATAAACCATCAAGTGTTCTTACTCCACCGGCAGCTTTAACTTTTACATTTGGCCCTATATTTCGTTTCATAAGCTCCAGATTGTGGATAGTTGCCCCTTGATAAGAATATTTTCCATCGACGCCTTTTGTAAAACCAAAACCAGACGAAGTTTTTACATAATCGGCTCCAACCGTGGTACATATCTCGCAAAGTTTTATTATATCTTCTTTTTTTGATACATAGTCTGTTTCAAAAATAACCTTAACAATAGCATTCCTTTTATGACTTGCATTTGTAACTGCGCTTATTTCCTTTTCAATATATTCCCAATCAGACTGAAGAGCTTTGCCAATATTAATAACCATATCAATTTCAACTGCACCATCATTACAAGCTGTTTCTGTTTCATATACTTTTACTTCGATTGCTGAGTTTCCTGCTGGAAAACCAATGACGCAACCTACCAAAACATTGGTCCCCTTTAATAATGTAACAGCTTGTTTTACAGCATATGGTTTTACGCATACTGAAGCTACATCATACTTTTCAGCTACTTCACATTCCCTTTTCAAATCATCATCGGTCATTGTTGGATGAAGAATAGAGTGGTCAATTAATTTTGCCAGTTGTTTTAAATTTAGCATAGATTTTAGTTAATTATTATAAATCAGAAAATTAATAATAATTCTACTAAATCAATCTATTTATTTATAAATCAAAAAGGAATATTAATGTAAAAGGGAGTAAGAAGCATAAAAAAACCCGGATGCCTCTGCATTCCGGGTCTCATCTTAACCTAACTAAACCAAACATATGAAAAAACGTACTTTTACTTTTTGTACTACCTTTGATTATTTCTAATTAATCTGTTCATTTAAACTATGAGGCAGTATCAAATTATAGTTTCAAGATACTAACAAATGCTATGCCAAAAAATTATCAGCGGAGGCCAAACCGGAGTTGACAGAGGAGCATTAGATGCTGCTCTTGAATTACAATTTCCATGTGGAGGATGGTGCCCAACTGGAAGAGAAGCGGAAGATGGAATAATTGATGGGAAATATCCACTTCAGGAAATTTCAAATGGTGGTTATTCAGATAGAACTAAAAAGAATGTGGAAGATTCGGATGGTACTCTAATTTTGTATAAAAACAAATTATTGGGAGGAAGCAATTTAACTTATAAATATGCAAAATCGGTAAATAAACCAGTCCACAGAATAAAAATAATTGATGCTAATTATTCCCAATTTCTTCCTCAAATAATAAACTGGATCAATCAAAACCAAATTCAAATTTTAAATGTTGCAGGTCCGCGAGCAAGTGAATGGCCTAATGGGTATAAACATTCCAATGAAATAATCCTCATTTTAATAAAGACTTTCTAATATTGTTACTATTCCCATTCTTCATTCTTAATAAATATTACGTATTAAATAAATTAAATATCTTTGCGGAAATTTGAGGATGGTTTATAATTGAAAAGAATCGTATTTTTTAAATGGAACATATAAGAAATTTTTGCATAATAGCCCATATTGACCATGGGAAGAGCACCCTTGCCGATCGTTTGTTGGAATATACCAATACAGTTGACGAGCGCGAAATGCATGATCAGGTTCTTGACAGCATGGATTTAGAAAAAGAACGGGGGATTACAATTAAAAGCCATGCTATTCAAATGGATTATCAATTAAATGGCGACAATTACAAATTAAACCTTATTGACACTCCCGGACATGTTGACTTTTCATATGAAGTATCGCGGTCCATAGCAGCATGCGAAGGGGCATTACTAATTGTTGATGCAACACAAGGAATTCAGGCTCAAACCATTTCAAATTTGTACCTGGCAATTGAGCATGACCTGGAAATTATCCCTGTATTAAATAAAATGGATTTGGATAATGCTGAACCTGAAGCAGTAGAAGATCAGATTATTGATTTATTAGGGTGTGATAAAGATGATATTATTCAAGCCAGTGGTAAAACCGGGTTAGGTATTGAAACTATACTTAAAAGAATTGTTGATAGAATTCCAGAACCAAAAGGGGATATTGAAGCACCTTTACAGGCTTTAATTTTTGATTCAGTTTTTAATTCATTCCGAGGAATTATTGCCTATTTTAAAATTATTAACGGAAAAATTAGCAAAGGAGATTTAGTGAAATTTGTTGCTACTAATAAAAGCTACTATGCCGATGAAATAGGTGTACTTAAGCTTGGGCTGGTAGCACGAGAAACTTTGTATGCCGGCGATGTTGGCTATATAATTTCGGGGATTAAAATGGCTCGTGAAGTAAAAGTTGGCGATACTATTACTCATGTAAAAAATCCATGCAAAAATATTGTAGAAGGTTTCGAAGAAGTAAAACCAATGGTATTTGCAGGTGTTTACCCAATTGATACCGATGATTATGAAGATCTTCGTAATGCGATGGATAAACTACAATTGAATGATGCATCGCTTACTTTTGAGCCCGAATCATCGGTAGCCTTAGGATTTGGTTTCCGGTGTGGATTTCTTGGCCTGTTACACATGGAAATAGTACAGGAGCGGTTGGAAAGAGAATTTGATATGAACGTTATTACTACTGTTCCAAACGTTTCATACCGTGTGCTTAAAACCGATGGATCAATACAAGATGTTTATAATCCATCAGGTATGCCTGTATCAACTGTAATTGAAACAATTGAAGAACCATATATCAGAGCAAGTATTATAACCGCGTCAGAATTTATTGGCCCCGTAATGAATCTATGCCTTGATAAAAGAGGGACTCTTATCAGCCAAAATTACCTAACTTCAGAACGTGCAGAACTTATTTTTAATTTGCCATTAGGTGAAATTGTGTTTGATTTTTACGATAAGTTAAAAAGTATTTCAAAAGGTTATGCATCGTTTGATTACCATATGAGCGGATATAAACCAGCAAAACTTGTGAGGCTCGATATCCTGTTAAATGGTGAAATGGTTGATGCATTATCAACTTTAATTCATTCAGATAATGCATACTCGTTTGGGCGAAGAATGTGTGAAAAATTAAAAGAACTGATTCCACGCCAGCAATTCGACATTGCAATTCAGGCTGCTATTGGAGCAAAAATAATCGCACGCGAAACCGTTAAAGCAGTACGTAAAGATGTTACAGCGAAATGTTATGGCGGTGATATTACGCGAAAACGAAAACTTCTTGAAAAACAGAAAAAAGGGAAAAAACGCATGAAACAAGTTGGCAATGTAGAAGTTCCGCAAAAAGCATTTCTTGCAGTTTTAAAACTTGACTAATTCCATTTTATATGGATACAGCTTTTTACCTACATTATCATTTTATATCCTTTCCCATGGACATTAATGATTTCAACCGAAGGTTCATCTTTTAAATGCTTTCTTAACTTTGTGATGTAAACATCCATGCTCCGGGCATTAAAATAATTATCATCAATCCAGATTGACTTTAATGCATAATTCCGTTCAAGCACTTTGTTGGCATTTTGGCAAAGTAATTTCAAAAGGTCTGATTCTTTTGTAGTAAGTTTCACGGCATTTTCTTCATCCGAAAGCGTTTGTTTCCGGGTATCAAATGTAAACTTGCCAAGTTTGAAAATTAATTGATTATTACCTTGAGAATCCTGGGAAGTCCTTCTTAAAATAGCCTCTAACCTAAAAATAAGTTCTTCCATACTAAATGGCTTTGTAATGTAATCATCGGCTCCTAATTTGAAGCCTTCAATTACATCTTCTTTCATGTTTTTAGCGGTTAGAAAAATGACCGGAATATCTGAATTGACCATCCGTATTTCTTTAGCCAATGTGAAACCATCCTTTTTGGGCATCATTATATCAAGCACACAAATATCAAACCGCCCATTCATAAATCCCTTGTAGGCTGCCTCACCATCCGGAAAAAGATCTGCCTCATATCCTTTGGCTATTAAATACTCTTTTAACAACATTCCTAAGTTTTCATCGTCTTCTGCCAATAATAATTTAACTTTTTGTTCCATGCTAGTTTTTATTTAATGGGAAAAATAAACTGAATTTTGTCCCTTTGTTCAGGGCACTTTCAACTTTGATTTCTGTATTATGAGCTTCCACAATTTTCTTAACATAACTCAACCCTAGGCCAAATCCTTTTACATTATGAATATTTCCGGTTGGAACCCTGTAAAACCTTTCAAAAATTTGAGAGAGGTGTTCTTTTGGGATACCTACTCCATTGTCGCTAATCGATACTACAACAAAATCCTTTTTATTCTTTGTTGAAATCTCAATTCTTGGCGTACCATTGCTATATTTTACTGCATTATCAAGC
The DNA here is from genome assembly GCA_013203525.1 of Mariniphaga sp. GTDB lineage: Bacteria > Bacteroidota > Bacteroidia > Bacteroidales > Prolixibacteraceae > JABMQB01. The sequence continues at coordinate 8,384 of JABMQB010000082.1, read as the reverse complement.
AAGTTAAAAATAACATTTGTTATATGAACCTCATCACCTTTTATTTCTGCAATTATGGCTTTAAAGTTTGTTAAAAGTTCTCCGTTTTTATTTTGGACTTTTAGTTCAAAATTTGAAACCACATTGGCTATCAGATCATTAATGTCCAGTGGTTTAAATTTAAGTTTTAACCGCCCTTCATTAAAAACAGCCATTTGTAATACCTTCTCAACCTGAAAACTTAATCTTTTGCTTTCCTGATTTATAACTTTTGAAATCTGTTCAATGGTTTTTGGAGTATTGGAAATACTTCCATCTTCAAGCATCTGACTTGCCAATGAAATGGTTGAAATCGGGGTTTTTAATTCGTGGGTCATATTATTGATAAAGTCATTCTTTATCATCGAAAGTTTTTTCTGCCTGAGTATGATTAAAATTGTATATGTGAAAATAGCTATTAAAAGTCCAGTGAGAATTACAAGGGGTATAACAGTAATCCCTGTATCTCTCAAAATATATCCTGGTTTTTGAGGAAAATAAACATGTAAATAATTGGCTTTTTTATTGATATCATTAGGGAAAAGTGGCCCAGCATAAATACCTTTCATATCTAAATCCGAATCTCCTGCAATTAAAACACCATTTCCTTCGTCATAAGTTAAAGCAGCAAACTTATATTCCAGGTCTATTCCAAAATTTCTAAAACTTTCATCCAGCAATTCCTTTAATTCTATTTCGTTGATTCTGTCTTTCAATGGCCTTTCCTGTAATAGAATACGCTCATTTACCAAAAAACTAGCATTTAGATTTTCCTCTGTCATTTCCTGCCTTAAAATACTGATTTCCTGAAATCTTTCAAAAGAAGTTGCATACCTTTGGGAATCCTGTGAGATACTATTAGGTGGTTCAACAATTGTATCAGAGTAAAATTGAAGTTGCTCACGATAAGCTCCAAAATAATTAGGTTGTGAAAAATCAAGTGAAAATCTCATCTCTCCCTGAAATCCGTTATTCCTATCTGGCAACATTGAACCAAAATTATTAATGCGTTCATTTCTTGCTATTTGGCGAGCCAACAGCGTTTCATTTACTTCAAGTCTTCTTATTACCTGATCTTGGGCATTTCGTACCGACCTATCAAATTGTTCTTCCTTTATTTGAGATGCCCTGCTTATGGAACCGGCCTGTACAATTATCAGACCAACCATAACCACAATCATTGATGCAATTAAAGTAAACAATTTGTTCCTGCTCATACTACAAATATAATTTTAAAAACCCGCTGATAATTAACTCATTAACATTATTTAACAACCAAAACAGAATACATTTGCCGTAAAATCGTTTTTTACATTAACAGTCAATAATAAAGCAAACTTTTGTATAAACATACAAACATATTTAATTAACAGGAATTAACACTTTCAACATAATAAAAACAAGGAGATTATTGCAATGAAAATATAGCATGCTGGATTTGCAGTGTAAATTTAGGTTTTGGTTTATGGGCGGGAAATTGTTCCCGCCTTTCTTTTTTTAAATGTTGCCCATTAATACTTCTTTAATTATTTTAGGAAAATACTTATATTCAAGTTGATGTACTTTGGCAGCAACATCCTCGGGGCTATCATTTCTCTCAATTTTACATTTTGCTTGAAAAATAGTTTTTCCTTCATCATACACTTCATTTACATAATGAATAGTAATACCCGATTCAGTTTCATTATTTTCAACTACCTCCTGATGAACTTTTATTCCATACATTCCCTTACCACCATATTTTGGTAAAAGAGCGGGATGTATATTTATTATTGAAAACTCCTGAATTAAATCTTTGGGGACCAGCCATAAAAAGCCAGCCAGAACTAATAAATCAATTTCTCTTTCTTTTAAAAGTTTTACAATTCTATTCGATGAATAAAATAATTCCCTATCAATAATGAATGAAGGTATCCCATAGTTTTCAGCTCTATTTAGTACAAAAGCATCTTTCCGATTTGAAAATACAGAATCAACTTCTATATAATTATTATTCTCAAAGAATTCAATTATATTTTGCGCATTTGTCCCTGAACCAGAGGCAAATATGGCTATCTTTTTTTTTGTTTTCATTTATATTTTATAAAAGATCGACTATTCGATTAAATTGTTCAAATTTAGAAGCATGTATTTACTTTAAAATCTGCTACAAAGGTATTTTTTAGAATTTTTCTTTGAAATATAAATGGTAAATTTATTACTTTGCACCGATTTTTTCTTAAAATAACAAAATAGTATTAACCAAAAATTAGAATTATGTCTGACATTGCAGCAAAAGTTAAAGCAATTATTGTAGATAAATTAGGTGTTGACGATAGTGAAGTAACTAATGAAGCATCATTCACTAATGATTTAGGAGCAGATTCATTGGACACTGTAGAACTTATCATGGAATTTGAAAAGGAATTTGACCTTGCCATTCCTGATGACCAGGCTGAAAAAATTGCCACTGTAGGCGAAGCTATTAGTCATATTGAAGAAGCTGTAAAATAATTTTTCCAAGATTTTTTTTGTATGGAATTAAAGCGGGTAGTAATAACCGGGCTTGGGACGATAAATCCTTTAGGTAATTCGGTTTCTCAGTTTTGGGATAACCTCTCGAAAGGTGTTAGCGGGGCAGCTAATATTACCAAATTCAATCCTGTCAATCATACCACCAAATTTGCTTGTGAAGTTAAAGATTTCGTAGCTACCGACTATCTTGATCGTAAAGAATCGCGGAAGCACGACCTTTATACTCAGTATGCATTTGTTTCAACCATGCAAGCCATTGAAAATTCAAAACTTGATTTGGAAAGCATCGATAAAGACAGGGCAGGTGTAATTTGGGGAGCTGGTATTGGTGGGTTACAAACTTTTTTTGAAGAAGTTAGAGGTTATAAATCAGAAAGGCCAAGATTTTCGCCATTCTTTATCCCAAAAATGATTGCAAATATTGCCGGAGGTTTATTATCGATTCGATATGGCTTCCGGGGCCCGAATTTTACCACCGTTACTGCTTGCGCCTCTTCGTCGCATGCGATGATAGAAGCCTTTAATATGATCAGGCTTGGAAAAGCCGATATTATGATTACAGGTGGTTCAGAAGCTGCGGTTAATGAAGCCGGAGTAGCTGGGTTCAATTCGATGAGGGCAATCTCTACCAGGAACGATGATCCGGTAACGGCGTCCAGACCTTTTGATAAAGACCGTGATGGTTTTGTTATGGCTGAAGGATCAGGTGCTTTGATTCTGGAAGAATATGAAAGTGCTGTAAAACGTGGTGCAAATATTTATGCAGAAATTGCTGGGGGGGGTATGTCGGCTGATGCTTTTCATATGACTGCTCCGGATCCGGAAGGTAATGGTGCCCGTTTGGTAATGAAAAGTGCTGTTGAAGATGCTGAACTGAGACTTGAAGATGTTGACTATATTAATGTTCATGGCACTGCAACGCCGCTGGGCGATATTGCAGAACCAAAGGCAATAATTAAAACATTTGGCGAACATGCCTATAAATTAAGTATCAGTTCAACTAAATCGATGACCGGACACTTACTAGGTGCTGCCGGTGCTGTTGAAGGAATTGCATGTATTTTGGCATTACAAAATGGAATTATCCCTCCTACAATTAATCATTTTACAGATGATCCTGAAATTGACAACAATCTGGATTACACATTCAATATTGCAAAAAAAAGGGACATAAAAGTTGCCATAAGCAATACCTTTGGATTTGGAGGTCACAACGCTACAGTCGTATTCAAAAAAATAGAATAAATTGTGGTAAGAAAATTAGCACAAAAAATAAAACTCTTTTCTTCACCAAGAAAAGAGTTTTATTTATTTCTAAAGAACCTCATTGGATTTTACCCTGGAAACCTGCGAATTTACGATATTGCTTTTATTCACCGCTCGGCATCAATAACTGACTCTCAAGGGAACTTAGTTAATAATGAGCGACTTGAATATTTAGGCGATGCGATACTTGGTGCAGTAATTGCTGATTTTTTATACAACCGTTTTCCTCAGGAAGATGAAGGTTTCCTAACAAAAATGAGATCAAAACTTGTTAACAGGGATTTCCTGACTAAGCTTACTTTTGAAATGGGGCTTAACATATTTATCGACTCAAATACAAAAAGCATGCTCGATAAAAGCCATATTTATGGTGATGTACTTGAAGCCCTTATTGGTGCAATTTACCTGGATAAAGATTACATTTCAGCTAAGTTTTTTATTACAAAGCGTATCCTTTCTAAATATGTTAATTTGAATGAAATAGAACAGGTTGATAAAAATTTTAAAAGCCAATTAATTGAATGGAGCCAAAAAAATAAACGGGAAGTTAAATTTGAAACTATTGAAGAACCTGCCGAAAATAATAAAAAACCATCATTTGTTTCAATTGTAGAAGTAGATGGGAAAGAAGTAGGAAAAGGATTTGGATCAACAAAAAAAGAGGCTCAACAAAACGCAGCTCGTGAAACTCTTAAAACTCTTGAAGAAAACAATACTCCTTTATATTGATAAAAAATAAGGTTTCAGTTTCTCACTAATTATTATCTTTGCCCCTTCAATTTTACATTTCAGATGGAAAAATACCTGATTTACGGGTTAGGATTTTTAGCCCAGTTATTATTTTTCACGCGTACAATTGCCCAATGGTTTAAGTCGGAAAAAGAAGGGGAAGTAATTTCACCGGTTATTTATTGGCAAATCAGCCTATTGGGTTCAATTATTATGCTTACATACGGAATCCTACGCTTCGATTTTGCCATTGTTTTGGGTCAATATATTGTTTATTTTATTTATATCAGGAACCTTCAGCTTAAAAATGCCTGGAAAAAAATCCACTGGACAATAAGAATTCTGGCTTCGATAATACCTTTCATTTACCTTTTTTGGTTATTCTTTGGTGGGTCGCATAATTTTAATGAAATCTTAAGCAACAAAGATGTTCCATTCCTTTTAATGCTTTGGGGTTCGGCTGGACAGATTATTTTTACATTCCGTTTTGTGTACCAATGGCTCTACTCAGAAAATAAAAAAGACTCAGTATTACCCCTTGGATTCTGGTTAATAAGCACATTAGGTTCACTAATGATTTTTGTATATTCTATTTACCGCCTCGATCCGGTACTTTTTGCAGCACATAGCCTTGGGCTGTTTATTTATACCCGTAATATACTGTTGCACTATGGGAAAAAAAGTATCATTGCCCGGCTAAATATCCCTTTCCTGAACAAGCTATTTAACAAGGTAACGGATAAGATTAAGTAGCGTTATTTCAGCCTATTTTGGTTCCCAGAAACAAACTTTCGGCGATACTATGACTCCATCCTTTTTAAGCTCTTTCATTGCCTTGTCAACTTCCTTTCTTTCCAATCCTGAAATTTCAGCTATTTCTCCGGCTTTTAGAGGTTTACCGGCTTCTTTCAACGTTTGTAAAACCTTATCAGTACTCATATTTTTTACTTCTTTAACTGTGATTACTACTCAGAAATCAATTATAATGGAAGGTAAAATGCAAACCGGCTGCCTTGCCCCTCTTCACTTTCAACACTTATTTTCCCATTGTGCATTTTAATAAATTCGTTACAAAGTTGCAGTCCAAGCCCTGTCCCCGGTTCATCATTAGTACCTTTTCTTTGTATTTCTGAATCAATTTTAAAAATATTCTCCAGCTTATCTTTTGGAATCCCAATTCCTTCATCCTGAACCCACACTTCAATCGAATTATCAAGCTTATTTACACCTGATTTAATTTGCTTGCCTGTATAAGTAAATTTAATTGCATTTGCATGAAGATTTCGAATTACCGTGGTAATCATATTTTTATCTGCATTTATTTCCAGGTTCTCCATTTTAGCCGATTTTAAAATAACTCCTTTAGCCTCGGCCATTCGCTTTGATAAATTAAGGCTTTCTTTAACAACATCCGAAATAGAAAAATTTGTGAGTTTTACTTCCATTCGTCCATCCTGAATTCTTGACCATACAAGAAGGTTCTCCAGCAATTTAACAGTCCTGTCTGACATGTCATGCGCCATATCTATCAATTCTTTCTTGTTTTCTTCGGGATATTCATCATAAGAACCTTTCAATAAATCAATTAAACTAAATACTGTAGCAGCCGGATTTTTCAAATCGTGTGCAATTATTGAGTTAAATTTATCCTTAGAAATATTCAATTTCCTGAGTTCTTCATTTAATATTTCAAGGTTGCTACTTTGTTGTACTATTTCTTCATTCTTCAAAGTCAATTCTTTTGTTAGCCTTTTTTCTTTTCTAAACCGCCTAGCAATTACTATTACAAACACAGAAATAACCATTAAAATAAAAGCTCCACCAATCAGAGTAATCAAAATAGTCTTTTGTTTTTGCTTTACTTCCAATTCCAGAATCTGGTTGTTTTTTTCATTTTCTATGGTTTGAACAAGAACATCGACATCGGAAATAGCCTGAACAACTGAATTATTAAAGATAGAATCGTTTACCGATTTAAATTTCTTATAATATTGAATTGCCTGATTTGGATTGTTTGATTCTTCGTATATATTAGAATATAAAAGATATGAGTTAGCTTCTTCTATAAATGACCTTTCATTAGTAGCAAGCGCTAACGCTGAATCAGCAAAACTTAATGCCTGATCGTATTCCTTTTCACCCAAATATATATTTCCAATTAGGTTATAAAAATTTGCAAGATTTAGGAAATTATTCATTTTTTTACTTAAGGAAATCCCTTTAGCTAAATTAGCAACTGCCTCATCTTTATTATTCAAATATCCTTCACAATCAGATGTAAACCAAAAAATTGTTGATAACAAGTGTTGAGCTTCCAATATTTGATTTGCATCAATTGATGTCTCTATATTTTTACTAATAAAGTCTTCCAGGATTTTCAATTCAGCTCGTGCTTCGTAATAATATCCTCGATTAATCTTAATTTCAGCAAGATACATTTTTATATAACCCCAATTAACAAAATCGTTTATGGAATCTCTGAATTGGAGCCCCTTATTTAAATACCCCTCTGCTTTGTCAAGCTCATTCAGTTCCTGATAACAATTTCCGATATTAGAAGCAGATAAAGCTATTCCTTCAGTGATATTTGTTTCTTCAAGAACCTGTGATGCTCTTTGGTAATAATAAATTGCTTTTTGATATGAAAATAAACCTTCATAAGCATTTCCAATCGAAATACAAACCCATCCCACATAAGGTCGATATTCATCAATCTCAGCCAATTCAAGGGCTTTATTAAGTGTTACAATTGCTTCACTGAAAATCCCCTTTGAAATAAGAATTTCGCCCATTTCCATCAAAACATCAATCTGTGCCCAATTTAATCCTTCCTTTTTTGCTAATTCCAAGTTTGAATTTGAAAGTTCTAAAAAAAGCTCAAAATCAGAATACCGAACATATTTGATGAGTTCGATCCTTGTGTTTAAAACAGAACCAATCAGGTTTTCTTTTTCATAAAAAGCGATCAGATTTTGAAGGCTATCAATATAACCTGTTGTATTTGCCTTTGCAGGAAGATTTAGGATTATAATTAAAAAAAATACCCAAAAGCAAAGGTGCTTCATACCCCATATTATAATTTCAGGTTAATTTACGATTTGTAAAAACCGACTAAATAACCCCTGTTTTTTACCAATTCCAGCTAACTAAATTAAAAATATTCTGTGAAGTAAGATCAATTGTTATGAAAAATTATTCTTCAAAACGTTTTGAGATTACTTTCCAGTCGATAATTTTCCAGAAATCTTCAATGTATTTTGGCCTTGCATTTTGCTTGTCGAGGTAATAGGCATGTTCCCACACATCGCAGGTAAGCAATGGTTTTTTACCATCTCTTAATGGATTTCCGGCATTGGTAGTTTGTACAATTTCCAGCTCACCTGCTTCATTTTTAACCAACCAGGCCCATCCCGAACCAAATAAGGTAGCTGCCGCTTTTGAAAATTCATCTTTAAATTTAACATATGAGTCAAACGATTTCTCAATTGCTTTTTTTAATTCATCTTTAGGCTCATTGCATCCTTCAGGTAAAAATTGTATAAAATAAAACGTGTGATTCCATACCTGCGCACCATTATTATAAATACCTCCATCTGATTCTTTGACAATGGTTTCGAGAGTTGCATTTTCGAAAGGAGTACCAATAACCAAATTATTTAGGTTATTTACATATGCCTGATGATGTTTTCCATAATGGAATTCAAAAGTCCTTGCACTGATATAAGGTTCCAATGCATCCTTTTTGTAGGGTAATTCCGGTAACTTAAATGCCATGATTTTTGGTTTTAAAAGGTTAATGAATTCGGTTTTTTTCTATTCAGATAAAGTTAAAATTTATTATTCAGGAAAAGTTACTT
>JABMQB010000841.1 GCA_013203525.1 Mariniphaga sp. | reverse complement strand
GGCATACGCAAAGTAAATGGTGCCAAAGTATCTGAAATATTAACCATGCTAAACAAAGACTTTATAAAGTGGGTTGCAATCGCTTTTATTATTACCACCCCAATTGCATACTACGCCATGAACAAGTGGCTGGAAAACTTCGCTTACAAAACAACGCTTAGCTGGTGGATATTTGTATTAGCAGGTGTATTGGCTTTGGCAGTTGCTTTGCTTACAGTTAGTTGGCAAACATTTAAAGCAGCCAGGAGAAATCCAGTTGAGGCTTTGCGGTATGAATAAAACAAATATAAAATAGCATCACATGTTTAAACATTTTATTAAAATAAGCTTACGAAACATCTTTAGAAACAAGGTAAATACTACTCTTAATATTGCAAGTTTAGCCTTGGGAATTACTATCTCATTGTTAATTGCATCGTATTCTTTAAATGAATTAAGTGTAGATAAATTTCACTCGAAAGCAGAGCGTATTTATAAATTAAGTTATGGCAATTCAAGCTTAACTCCCGGACCATTGAATGGCTTTTTGAAAAATCAGTTTCCGGAAATTGAGCAGACCACTCACATTGAAACCCGTCAATTAAATACGTTTTCGCCGGTAGTTCAATTCAATAATAATTCATTCGAAATAGAACGATATTATTCGGCAGACCCTGGGTTTTTTGAAATTTTCGATTTTGAAGTGGTTCAAGGCAATATTCAAACAGCCATTCAATCTCCATTTTCGTTGATACTTACTGAGAGTGAATCGAACCGTATTTTTAACCTTACCAATCCAATTGGGAAATCTGTTATCTGGAAAGGCATGAAAGATTTCACATTTACAGTAAGGGCTATTGTAAAAGATATACCATCAAGTTCATCCATACAGTTTAACGGATTGGTGTCTGATGCATCGGTAAATGAAATGGGAGGAAGTCGCTATTCTGAAAATTGGGGGCACACGGTCTACGAAAGTTACCTGCTTTTAAAGCCCAATGTTGATGAAAAAGTATTAACTGAAAAATTGCGGAGTAACCTTATCTCGTATTACAGTAATAATTTATCAAACAAGGCAAGCGCCAACGATGCCGAATTAAATCCACTTTCGCTTCATCGTTTAAAGAATGTCTATTTCGATAAAAGCCTAACCAACGACACTACCAACCGTGGAAATTTAATGTTGGTCAATATTCTTTTGGTTATTGGCGGAATTGTAATGATGTTGTCGATTATCAATTATGTAAATCTTACCACAGCTCAAGCATCAGGTCGGACAAAAGAAATTGGTGTTCAAAAACTAATCGGTTCAAGCCGAAAAAATCTAATTTTTCAATACCTTTCTGAAACTACCATTGTTAGTTTTTTTGCTGTTGTTGTGGGAACAATCCTTTCGTTGGTTTTTATTGAACAATACGGCGATTTTATGAATGTTACCAACGGATTAGCATTTCAGCCCCGGATGTTTTTGTTTCTTATCCCATGCATATTAATTATTGGTTTTGCGGCAGGAATTTACCCCGCACTTTTGCTTTCATCTAAAAATGCCCTCGAAATAATTAAGATGAAAACCGGCAATAAGAATGGCGAAGGCAACCTACGACGTTCACTTACTATTTTTCAGTTTTCGGTAACGATTATACTAATTGCAGCAACTTTTTTAATCTTCAAACAGGTTAGCTACATAAAAGACAAAGACCTTGGAATACCTGACGAGCAAGTGGTTTACGCAAAACTACCTTTCCAAATTTTAGCTGGTAAAAAAGAAATTTTACGCGAACGTTTGCAAACCATTCCTGAGATTGAAGAAATTGCTTTTTCGAGTAATATGTTCGGTGGAATTGAGGGTCTGAATAGTCAGGAAATAGATGGCAAAATATTGAACTTTGCCACAACCTGGGTGGATGCCGAGTTTATCGACCTTTACAATTTGCAACTTATTGACGGGCGATTCTTCTCAAAAGATTTAAAAACAGACATAAATGCAACGGCACTAATTAACGAAGCAGCTGTTAGGGAATTTGCAGTTGAAAACCCATTTGAACTAAATATTCGGATACCGGGTGGAAATGCAAAGGTAGTTGGAATTGTAAAAGATTTCAACTTTAAATCGCTGCACAACCGAATTGAACCGCTCACCATTATTTATTTGCCGAGTCAGGGACAATATGTAAATTTGAAAATCACGGGGAATAATCTCCCGGAAACCTTAGGAAAAATAAGCGCAGCCTGGGATGAACTCGCTCCTGGTTTTCCTTTCGCCTACCACTTTCTTGACCAAAGTTTTGAGAAACTCTACAAAAAAGATGTACAAATGGCAAAAGCAGTTTCCCTGTTTTCTCTTATCGCAATTGTAATTGCCATATTAGGCATTCTTGGTCTTTCTATTTTCTTAACAGAAAACCGAACCAAAGAAATCGGCATCCGGAAAGTTAACGGAGCCAAAATTTCTGAAATCTTGCAGTTGCTCAATAAAGACTTTATAAAATGGGTTGCAATCGCATTTATTATTGCGACTCCCATTGCGTATTACGCCATGAATAAATGGCTCGAAAACTTTGCCTACAAAACCACATTAAGTTGGTGGATTTTTGCCCTGGCCGGTTTGTTGGCTTTGGGAATTGCATTGCTAATAGTGAGTTGGCAAAGTTGGCGGGCAGCAACAAGAAACCCTGTTGAATCGTTGAGGTATGAATAAGGTCTTAAACTCTGACTTAAAGGTGATTTTAAGAACTCTTATTAAGAAAAATAAATTTAGTATAGACAATGTTTATGAAAAACAAAAAATAAACAAATTAATAAAACAACCATGATTAAACTATTCTTAAAAACAGCTATTTATCGTTTACGAAAAGATATGTTTCATTCTTTTTTAAATATTGGAGGATTAGCACTGGGGCTCGTTGCATTTCTATACATCGCCACCTACACTTTTCATGAAATTAGTTATGATGGTTTTCACGCAAAAGCGGATCGGACGTACCGTTGTGTTACTTATGTAAAAATGGGCGAAACAGCCCAAAACATTTCAAAGTCAGAAATTCCTTTGGCCGCTGCTGCTAAAAACGACTTACCTGAAATAGAAGATGCCGTAAGATTGTATCCTCTAAATGAGATAATTACGCGATATAACGAGAAGAAGTTTATTGAAAATGAAATATGTTATGCCGACGTGAATGTATTTAATGTATTTGATTTCAAATTGCTTGAGGGAGATCCTAAAACGGCACTGGGTGAACCCAACTCAATTATTCTTGAAAAAGAGGTGGCTCTTAAATACTTTGGAGATGAAAACCCCATGGGCAAATCAATTTTACTAAACAGTAATAAAGATCCATACGTGGTTACTGGCATTCTCGATAAAATTCCGAAAAACACACATTTACAAAGCAAGATTTATGCTTCGTTTTGTACTTTACCAATAAGCAAACAACCTGGAGGTTGGGGCGATTTCAGCAACTCATACACCTACGTTGGTGTGCCACGAGGCTGTAGTTTTCCAGCAGGTGAAAATCCTGCCTAAGCAATTTGCTGTTCACTTAGAAGAGTTGCAGACAGATAAGCCCGTGAGGGTGACACTGAAGCTTTG
>JABMQB010000840.1 GCA_013203525.1 Mariniphaga sp. | reverse complement strand
GTATCTGTAAGTTCCAATTGAGAATTTATAGAAATTTTTACCTGTTCGCGGGTTGAAAATTCTTCTTTGTTTAATCCTATTTCCATAGAATTCAGGATTCCATCGCTTATAAAAACAAGCCGTTCAGCAATAATATTAAAATCCAAATCCAGCAACGAAATTTTTGAAATACCCAGTGGAAAAAGATTTTTCTGGAGTTTAACTACCTCATTAAAATTACTAATTTCTAATTCTTTGTGAAACAGCACAACTCCCTTATGCATTGCAGCGAAGTAAGCTTTCTGCTGATCGTTTCTTTTTATATTTCTTATAATTGAAATAAGTACTTCAGTGCCTTCATCGCTGAAATTTATTGTAAATCCATTGTCAAGGATATTCTCAAACTGAAACTGAAAATCGGGATGCCCATTAATTTTTGCATAATATGTTTTCCCTTCATTTGGCATGAAAACAAATCTGCCCATCCCCATAAAGTCTGTATGAAACGATGTAACCAGGTTACCTTGTTCATCCACAACTTCTCCCTTTATATCAATCCCTTTTCCATTTTTATTAACTGCCTTAAATGCAACATGGTTTACCGCATTTAAAATCAGGTTTCCCCCTTCAGGAAAAAACATTACATCCAAATCACGTTTAGTTTCTACTTCAGGTTGATCCAGTTCCAGCGAACTTTTAGGTTCGGAAATCCAAATTCGTTTATGAAAAAAACTTTCTTCGCCAAAATTCTCCAGGTATTTTGTATAGGCTCTTAAAACATATTGCCCGTCGTGAAGAGAATCGGGGATTGTTATATCGCCCTTTGATTCGCCTTTTACCGATAACAACAAGCTATTGGAAACAACCTCACCGTTGGGTGAAACCAGTTGCACATAAATATTTTTATAGCCTGTGATTAATTTATTGGTCATGCCACTAACGAGGTACGATTTAAACCAGATTGTATCGCCAGTGGAATACAATTCGCGATCGATGTGGAGATAGACTTTTTCGTATAAAACCGACTCTTTTGATTTTGCCCATTGTTTAATATTCTGTCCGGACAGTGAATAAAGAATACTCACAAAAACCAGGGCAAAAAGGAGTCTTTTCATTGGTTTAATATAAAGTGTTAATTCTATTGGATCAACTGATATAAAATTAGTTAATTTCTTTTCTTATGAAAACAACAGATTCAACAATTCATATATTTTTTCATACATTTATACCACAAATCGAAGAACCTTTAATAAACAGAACATGAAACACTAGCTCCCTTTTTTGCTATTAATATTTACAAATTCATTATTTGCACAACAAAAATTTGAGGAAAAGATTGGGATAGGCTTTTCTAAGCTGGTTCTACATAGTGAATATTATAATGAAACAAATTTATATTCAAGAGCAGATTTATCGGCTGGTATTCATTTTTTTAACAAAAACAAAGGGTTTGTTCTTAGAAAAGAGCTTGAAGCAGAATTATTTTTAATAAGAGGCTCAGATCAATCGGGTGCATTAGGCGGATCTTATTCAAAAAGAAATTTGAAAGGCTATTCATTACTTTCAAAATTTAAATTACTTCCTCAAGTAAAAATAAAACAAATATACTTTCTAAATGCAGGACCTGTAATAGGAAGAAATTTTAAGGCTCACTGGAGCTATGACTATAGTTATTCCGATTCATTTAATCCCGCAAACAATGGAAAAGGACATGCCTCAGAATCAATAACCGATTTATTTAGCAAGTGTTTTTGGGGGATAGAAGCAAATGTTGGCGGATATAAAAATTTAAACAATGGAAATTATTTTGGCTGGGAATTGGGATTGATATACTATCATAGTTTTTTTACGGAGATGGTTGGTTCGATTTCAACCGTTATGGATTCCAGCTTTCAATTCTAAATCCTACCGGCTTATTTAAATCAAAAAAGGAACTTTAATAAAGCTCCTTTTTGAATTAAACAATATCTTACCTGTTGTACGGTTTAAATCTAAAATTTCTGTTTATCAAATGTTTAATTTAGACCCCCATCTCGTTCTTCCCCCAATCGGGGGAAGATGTCCAACGGACAGAAGGGAATCGGTTCTTGATAATCAATCCTATAAATATTGTCTATATTTTTTCAGAATTGAACCGCATAAAGCGTTAATATCTTTTATCAGATAACTGAACCTGATGTTGATCCATCTTCCATAATTACATCGTAAAAATATCCTGCACCAAAATCTTTATCAACCGTTATTGTACCTTCAATGGTTATAGTATCATCAACATTGGGTTCTTCCTGGCTGGTAACGGTAAGGTCGAAACTTCCATCATGATTGGTACCATCCTGAATATGAATCCAGTTAGCACCCATTATACCTTTATTTATTTTAACAACTAAACCATGAACTCTAATTTTTTGTCCAGCATATTTACTTGGGTTTGCAAAAAGTTCAGCAATCGAAACAGTACCTTCCGGCTTTTCAAGGTTCACTTCCTTTTGATCGGTTTGAACCTGTCCTGAATGTGGAGCAGCAGCTTCACTTGCACTAACCATATTTGGATCGTTACTAAGCTGGCTAACAAAATAAATCACATCAAATGTACGGTCAATTTCTTTGCTTGTAAAATTGGTCATCTGCAAAGCAGTTTCATAATAATATTCTTCGCCAACTGCTGCTTCCTGTCTGTTTACCGCAATCCAATTATCCAATCCCCTTTCCAATACCAAAAGATATGTATAGGTATTTCCTTGTATTACTTCTTTAACTTCAACCAAATGTCTTGCAACTGTTGAACCATAAGGAGTTGTTTGCTCCTGTATTCCGCCGGCTACCTGTCCGTCCTGAATTGTTTTATTCTTCACACATGAAAAAACAACCAACACTAAAATCAACGCTACTAAAATTCTCATCTCAACTATTTTTAAAATTTTAAAACTTCCTTCTGATATTTAAATATATCCTGTTATAATTTTCATTTTTCTGAAACGTGGCCTCAAAATTAACAGAAAGATATAATCTTTTGTTATGTTGCCACAATAAATTTAATTCTCCAATGTTTTGCAGAAGTTTCAATCCTGAATTAACATACCTGAAATTTACCAAACGATAATATAATTGAGTATACAATTTCCCTTTAATAAAATTCTTTGAAAGTCTGGCTCCATATATTTCACCATTCAAATAACTTGTTTGCATAAGGTTAGCACTTAGCGAAAGCGATGATTTAATAAATGGCAATCTACTAAAATTCATAGATCCTCTTAATGTATTAGTTCTCCGGCTATCATTTTGTTGAAACCGGGTTCCGGCAGTTAGTCCAACATTTAAATATTTTAAGGGCGGTAATTTATCCTGAACCTCAAACCCTGTCTTGATGCATTCTGAATAATCAGATCGGTGTAGTTTTTAAAGGTTTCGTAATAAATAACATTTCGTCGCGAATCATATGATCCAAATAATGATAATCTACCCGAAAACCTGTATCGCAATGAAAGGTATAATCCGGTAAGGCTTAATTTGGTTTGTGGCTCTTCGTTTTCAAGTTTATATAAATCTAGTTCAACCGAAGAATAAACACTGAGATTTTTAACCAGAGTATTGTTATGTTGTAGATATATAAACCGCCTGTCGGTGTTTGAATTATTGCGTTGTTCAAAAAATGCCAGTGAACTTTGTGCATTTCCGGTTGCTGTTTTAAGTGAGTGACCAACATAAGCTCCCGCTTCTAAAAGATCAGGATTAAAACCATAATCCGAAAAATCCGGACGAGAACCAATAGCAGTACCGGCATAAAATTTCCCAAACCGGTATTCAGCCTGCAATCCATCTATAGCACCAATGTTGGCAATATTCGGATTAATTTTCCGACCAAGCCATACTTGAAAGTTTTTGTTAAATGAATAATTTAAAGCAAGGCTATAAATTTTAAAGGCATCGCTAAAGTTTTGCTTTACAACATCCCATTCATTTAGTTTATGCCGAAAAGAAATATATGTCTCAGCCGATATTTTTGAATCCGAAATATTTTTAGCTTTTAAAGAAAGTGTATAACGAAACCTGTGACTATTCTCGCTCGAATTATTATAAAGG
>JABMQB010000839.1 GCA_013203525.1 Mariniphaga sp. | reverse complement strand
GTATAAATTTAATCCTGAGATGGATTGAACTTGTCCAAATTTAATATTTGTATTGAAAGAATCGTTTGTTTTTGCTCTTACCGAAATATCTTTAATTATTATTTTTTCGGTAGAAATACCCGGAATATCGCCAAATAAATTTAAAAGATTATTTCTGGTATCAAATTCACCTTCAAAGCTGAAGGGTGTTAAAATAGTTATGTCGGGCTTAAAAACAGTAGTTAATTTATCAAGGTTTTTAAATTCAGCAATGTATTTGAAATTGTTTTGATAATCGGTTAATAAACTTGTATCAGGCGATAACACAGGAAGATATTTTGACAATAGGTATTTAAATGTGAGAGGAAGAGTTTTTAGGTTATACTGCCCATCAATTTCGAGGTCTAAAAAATCAGAATTGAAAGTAATGGTTTTATTGTTTTCACTGGCTTTTGTTTTAATACCCATATCCTGAATGGTCAACTCACCATTTGAATTCAGATACGATCCATTTTCTATATTAATAAATCCATTAAGGTTGTCTATGCTATTGCCCTTAAAATTGGCTTTGCCAATAAATGCCAGATCCGAAATTTTATGGATACTATCTAATTTAAGTGCTACTAAATCTGCATTTCGTACCGAAAGTTCAAAATCAAATTCCGGAATCTGAGGATTGAAATGTAGTTTCCCCAGGAAATCAAGTTTTAAATTTGGTCCATCAATATTAATGAATCCATCAAAATTTTTATTTTCAAATAATCCGTTGATATTAATATTCTTATAGTTGTATCCAAAAACATCAAAACTGGAAATTTCTCCATTAAAAGTTCCTTGTAAATAATTTAAGTCCTTATTGTATTCGCCATTTATTTCACTATCAAAAGATATTTTATTGAAGTCTTTTTTATTAAAAAGTTCGCCAACCTTAAACTCTGTTGTGGTTAGTTTTCCATCAAGTTTTAAATTTCCTGCTTCTCCGGGTAAAAATGAAAGGTCGGTACTTATATTTCCCATCTCGCTTTCCAGTTTCCCATATGCTACAAAATTACTCAGGAAACCTGTAAAATTGCCTTTATATGTTAATATACCTGCGTTATAGAAGGACTCCGGGAAAGAAAGGTTTTGTATTTGTGATGAAAGCGGGAATTGTAATTTGCTGAGGTCGCTAAATGTAGTTTGCAATAACGATAAATCGAAAAAAAGATATATATCATTTAAATCTGAAATATCATTGGCATAAAAATTACAATTTATAAGGGTATTCTCACCTGTTTTAAAAATGATATTTCTTCCTTTTAAATCCATGGGGTTACCAAAAATTCTTCCTGAAAATTCGAAAACATCATCCATACCCCGCAAGCTGGGAATAAAAATTGAAATGTCTTTCATATTTAAATATGACTGGCCAACAGTAAGATTAATGTTAAGGTCAGAAAAATTAGTGGAACTATCTTCCAATGCAATTTCCAAATTGGCATTTACAACAGATGATTTTATTGTATTTAGGTTAATTCTTTCGATGTTTATTTTTTCCGGATTTGCTTCAATAGAAGCTGATAAATTTTTTATTTCCAGATTGTTAGTGTATTTGAACGATAAGTTATCCAGGTTTGTTGAAATTGAATCGCCATTGATACTTAAATCTGAAATACTTAAATTAATATCGGTAAAGAATTCATTTTTTTTAAGATTAAAAACACCTTTTCCAAAAGAAAAATTAGATTGTTCAAAATCAAAATTGTTACAGGAAATATTCCATTTTTGGGTACGCCGGTTGTTATCGGTGTTTATATTTTCAGGAAACTGATAATTGTATTCGCCAGTTGAATCGATCAAAAGAAATAATCTGGATGTATTAAAAGTGATATTATTAATAGCAATATATTTTTTCCTGACAGAAAACGAATCAATATCAGCAACCAGCCTGTTTACATAAAACAATGTATCCAGGTTATTATCTTCCATCCAAACTTCTTTGAGGACCAGCTTATTAAATAAAGTAATATCTACACCTCCAACATGGAATTCTGTATTTAGTTGTTCTGATAATTTATTAGCTATTTTTTCAGTTAAATACCTCTGAACTGAACTATTCTGAGATAACAAATAAAGGGCAATGATTAAAAGTGTAATCACTGCCGACATTATAAATAATATTTTCCAACCTTTTTTGATACTTTTGCGTTTTGCACAAAACTAAACAAAAAGTATGCAACTATTGCGAAACGAAGTTGTTAAATAAACAAACTATTAAACCATTTTGTGTTAATGGAGAAAAATGGAAAAATAATAATATTGGGGATTGAATCATCATGTGACGATACATCGGCAGCAATAATTAGTGATGGAATGATTTTGTCGAATGTTATTGCGGGGCAAAAAGTGCATGAAGCTTATGGCGGTGTTGTACCCGAACTGGCTTCAAGGGCACATCAACAGAATATTATCCCGGTGGTAGACCAAGCATTGAAAAATGCCGGAGTTGAAAAATCGAAAATATCAGCTGTTGCGTTTACAAGCGGTCCGGGCTTATTGGGGTCGTTGCTTGTTGGAACATCGTTTGCCAAAGGATTTGCATTGGCAGCAGGAATTCCCTTAATTGAAGTTAATCATTTGGTTGCTCACGTGCTGGCTTTATTTATTAAAGAAAAAGGTAAGGAGTTTAATCCACCAAAATTTCCTTTTTTATGTCTTCTGGTATCAGGAGGGAACTCACAAATTATTCTTGTTAAAAATTACCTGGAAATGGAAGTTATTGGGCAAACTATCGACGATGCAGCCGGTGAAGCTTTTGATAAATGTGCCAAGGTTATGGGGCTTCCGTATCCGGGAGGTCCTCATATTGATAGACTTGCGAAACTTGGTGATCCAGATAAGTTTGAATTTTCAAAACCTAAAGTTCTGGGT
>JABMQB010000838.1 GCA_013203525.1 Mariniphaga sp. | reverse complement strand
TTCCAAAGGGGCTGAATATTTTTGCTGCAACCCTACGATACCACGATGACACTTTTTATATGATTACCACCAATATAACAGGTGGCGGTAATTTTTATGTTACAGCAACCAATCCTGCAGGTCCCTGGTCCGATCCTTATTGGATTAATGTACCAGGAATAGATCCCGACTTATTTTTTGATGATGATGGAAAGGCTTATGTAATTAGCTCACCATTTGAATTATATGAAATTGATATCAAAACCGGAAAGTTTCTAACTGAAGGACGAAAAGTATGGAATGGAACCGGAGGCAGGTATGCTGAAGCCCCTCATATTTATAAAAAGGATGGTTTTTATTATTTGATGGCGGCTGAAGGTGGGACAGAAGAAGCTCATTCGGTAACAATTGCCCGCAGCCATAAAATCTGGGGGCCATATACTGAAAATCATGCAAACCCTATTCTGGCTCATGCCAATGCTGCTGGCCAGGGAAATCCTATTCAGGGGGTTGGCCATGCCGATATAATTCAGGCGCATGACGATTCCTGGTGGATTGTTTTTCATGGATACAGGACAGTATCAGATAAAGCCCACCATATTTTGGGGAGGGAAACTTGTTTGGCTCCCGTTACATGGCCAAAAAATGGTTGGCCTGTTGTAAACGGTAATGGGGTTGCAACTGTTAATATGACCTGCCCTACCCTTCCATTAAAACCATTTCCTGAAAAACCAACCCAAATTGAATTTGACACAAAGGATCTGGGGCTAGAATGGAACTATATTGGTCTTCCTGATTATAACAATTTTTCGCTTACCGAACGCCAGGGTTATTTGAGATTAAAAGGTGCGGCAGAAACTATTGGCGGACGAAAGACTTCAACGTTTGTAGGAAGAAGGTTGACAGATTTATATTTTACCGCAACAACCCGAATTGAATTCAATCCTAAAAATGAAAATGAAGAAGCCGGTATGATTTTACTTAATAATGGTTCTCATTTCGATATTTTGATCAATAAAAAAGGTGGTAAAAGAATATTAGTTGTAAAACTACAATTTGGCCAGACAGTATATAAATCTCAGGAATTTGTACTTAAACAAGGACCAGTAAATTTAAGAGTTAAAGGAGAAAAGTCAACCTTTACTTTTTCGTATTCTCAGGGAACCGACGAATATACAGATATAGAAACGGTTGATTCAAAATTCCTTGCAACCGAAACAGTAGGATTCTTTACAGGGGTTTATGTAGGATTCTATGCAACGGGAAATGGGAAAGCAAGTATTAGAAATGCTGATTACAATTGGTTTAAATACATTAAAGAAACAACAAAGTAACAAAATAAATATTTCAGGTTTTTAGGAGAGTTTTAGCCAAAAATAAAGTTGCAAACATAAATGGCATCATAGGTGTCAAACATACGATGCCATTTATTTTAAAGTACCCGGAGTGGGAATAGGTGTATATGTTTAGCAATAAATCAATTTGTATCTAAATCCTTTATTTATCAATGTTTTCAAGTCTTATTGTGATTACTATTAAACCAGTTTTTTTGACTTTTTATCCTTTATTCTCTCTTAATTTCTCTCTTTTATATTATTTTTATCCTAGACAAAAATAGTTACTATGGTAAATTTAACATACTATATTGATAAAAGCAATGCAGATAAAAACGGTTATTCTCCTATAAAAGCAAATGTAACTATTGACTATAAAAACATAACAAAAACCATTGAAAAGGTTAAGGCTCGTTACTGGAATAAAAACCAACAAAGGGTTAGCCCACCAAAACCACACGAGCCAGATAATAGTTATGAAGCAATAAATGAAACTCTGGACAACTTTCAGGATGAATTTAAAGCCTATTTTAAAGAGTGCAGCCGGAAAAATATACCAATTACCCAGGAATTAGTTAAAGATTATTTTAAAGGCATTAAATTAAACCTGGGGACTGTTGATTTTTGGAAAGCCTATGACCATTATTTACAAACAGGGAAACTGGATAAATCATATAACACCAATTGTAACCGGCTTACAATTTATAATAAGCTAAAGGATTTTGAAACCGATACCGGGTATAAATTAACCTTTGATTCTGTTAACCTGGTATTTTGGGACAAACTGAAAGAGTACATGTTAGAAACCAAGGAACATGGTTATAATTATCTTTCTGCCGTTTCTGACAAATTCAGGGCTTTTATGAACTGGTGCCAGGAACGGAATTACCATACTAATCAATTTTATAAGAAGTTTTCAGCTCCGGAAAAAGAAATAAGCATAGTTGCTTTAACCTTTGATGAATTGCAACATTTAATAGATTTTGAATTTGAAAGTAAGAAGCTGCAAAAAGCCAGGGACTTTTTTTGTTTTGGATGTTTAACCGGTTTGCGATATGTTGATCTGGTACAGCTCACCAAAGACAATATTTCAAACGGTATGCTGAAAATAACTACACAAAAGACAAATAAGGAAGTTGTTCTTCCTATTTTCCCAGGAGTGCAAACAATTATTGACCGTTATCCGGATCAGTACAAATTATTACCGAAATTCAGTAACCAAAAACTAAATGATTACATAAAAGATTGTTGTGAAGAAGCAGAAATAAACACACCAACAGAATATAAAACTCACCTTAAAAACGAAACTATTAAGGAATTTAAACCAAAGCACGAACTGATAGGGACACATGCAGCCCGGAAAACATTTATCTGTTTGGCTTATGAACGTGGTTTAGATATTGAAATGATAAAATCTTGTACAGGAATTACCCAAGAAAAAACTTTAAAAAGGTATCTGCAAATTTCAACGGAAACAAAAAAAGAAAAACTATCAAAAGCATTTGGAAGCCTTTAATAAAAACTCAGGATTATAATCTATTACCAATAAAAATCGCACCGTGTATTTGTTAATTATTTTTAATAATGGTTATTAAAATGAAAAAAATACTTAATTTAACCTGTCGAATTAATTAATTAGTATATTTTTATGGCCTAATTATAAACACAAACCAAAACAAATCAGTCTATTTCTCGTTATTGTATAAACGTTATTTATTATTGAAAATGACACATATAACAAAAATACAAAAGTTTAACCATAAGCAATCTTCACGGCTATGTGTAGGTTCAGGTATTCTTGTTGGAATGGGATCTGTTTTAAATATAGCAGGTAATTATTTTGAATACAATTATTCAGAATCAGGTATTGAAGCAGATAATAAAGCAATTAAGAGAGACTGGGAAATGGTTGGCCAAGAATTAAATAATGTTATTTCTGGTTGGAATCATGAGTAAAGTTAAAAAAAAAAAGAACATCAACTCCCTGAAGATGACAACAAACCCATTGTTGCTCAAATAATTGAAGATGTAGAAAAATCTAATCCCGAATTATTAGAAGGCATTGTAAACAAAGAAGAATTAATAACAGGGATTTTTTCAGTAATGGCTACTACTTCTGTTAAAATTAATCACCACGAAGAACTTCATTCAGGACCACTTCCCGCGCCACAAGCTTTGAGAGAATACAATGAAATAATTCCAAATGGCGCTGAGCGAATTACAACAGTTTTTGAAAACCAATCAAATCACAGATTGTCTCTTGAAACCAAAGTAATAGGAAGGCAAACCTTTCAGAGTTTACTTGGACAAATTTTTGGCTTTTTAATTGCACTAATTTGCTTAATCATTGGAGTATATCTTATTGAAAAAGGACATGAAGTTGCAGGAATTACATTATTTGGAATCGACATTGTAGGTTTAGCAGCCATTTTTGTTATTGGTAAGAAATTACAAAAAGATAGCTTGGAGGAAAATAAATAATCCCTCAATTTCTCCAAATCTTCCATTTTAAATATTGTACTATCCCAGGATCCGTATTTGCTTTTATAACCAAAAGTATATCTTAAACGATACCAGAGCCTTTGGAAAAAGTTACAGTGTGTTATTAAATGTTGTTCATTTAAATTTAATTTGGGATAATATTTTAAATAGATTAAAATTTATTCTTACGGCGAACCTTGTTTTCATGTTTTTTAAGTATATCATAATCCCATGGATTATAAAGACCATTATTGTACAATTTTTCAATTTTCTGTTTTTCAATTTTCACAAACCGGTTTATATAATCTGCCAATTTTTTTGCAAATTCAGGTTTACTTATATTCTCTTCAAGTAAAAAATCTCTAAGCGGATATGAATGAGAAAAAAGATTAAACAATTCTTCTTCACTTAATATTTGTTTTTCGAGAGATACCTCAAGTTGTTTGATTAATTCAGTTTCATATTGCAAAATTTCAGAATCAAGTGATTTATCATTGGTATTTTTATTTTTTAATTCCAAATTAACAAGTTCATCCAATAACCACTCGATACCCTCCCATGTTAAAGATGCTTTGAGCTCATTTAACTCATTTTTTAAAACTTCTATTAAATAATCCTGGTCGGCAATCCGTTTTTCATAATCTTCAATTTTTTTCTCAAGCTTTTTAATTTCAATTTGAAAGTTTAAAGATTCCAATCCCGAATTTTCAATTTCAAATAACTCAACAAAAGAAATATCTAAAGTTTTTGCAATTCCTTTGCCGGCTTTTATCGAAAGGGTTTCTGACTCACCCTTTTCAAACATAATATAGGCACTCCTGGATAGCTTTGCAGCACTTGCAATCTCTACTTGTGTAATATGCTTTTCTATACGAAGACGTCTTATTTTTTCATGTAACGGATCCATAAATACAAATGTAAAAAAATAATTCCATTCGTTTGTAATTAGATCAAGAATGCATTGTTAATAAATTTTTATGTTTTTTATTTGTATTTGATTGTATTAATTGTATACATTTGTATGTAAATATAAAACAGATCATGAGTAATCAATATATTTTAAACAAATATGAATAACGTTATTTACATCACATCAAAAGAAGACCTGAAAGAATCAATCAGGGAAGTACTGAAAGAATCTTCAGGCGAAACACCAGAAATAAATTTATTAGACCGGTTAACCCGCCGCCAGGCATCTAAATTTTTAGGTGTAAGTTATCAAACCATGCATAACTGGACAAAAGCCGGGATACTGAAAGAACATGGTACCGGAGGCAAAAAATTTTATTTACGGAAAGAACTAATTGAGGCACTGAAAAATAATTCGTAAATGGATTACCTTGTTCCAATACCTGATACAACTGAAACTGAAGAACACCTCAAAATTTGCGGTTTTTATATTTATGGCAGCAAATATTTTACGAAGGAATATAAAGGAAAGCACAAAGTAAAAATAGAATTGTCGAACTTTGTAGCTGAGGGCCTTTTTCACCTCATTAACGGGACAAACAATTCGAAACGGATTATTAAAATACAGCGCAATACCGGTGAAATTTCCGTTGTCGAAGTGCAAAGTTCTGAAATGAAAATAGAATCGTTTGAAACTATCCTGAAAAGCAAACAATGTACTTTTTTGGGAAATACCTACCAGCTGAAACGGATTTTTGCGAACTGGATGGATCACGAGATCCAGGCAACCATTATAGAAACCCTGGGCTTTAATCCGGAACATAAAATATATGCCTTTTCGAACGGTGTTTTCACTCCTGCAGGAAAACTGATAAATGTAAATGACGTTGGAATAGTCGAAGATCCTGACACCAATAATAAATACTATTTGCCAGCTTTTGGATTGGCCCACCGAAATAATGCTGATTATGAAGGTGAACGGAAATTCCTTTATATCGAAGGTGATTTAAATTTCCAGAAATGGGCAAAGCTCTATTTTGAAGCTTATGAGACAAACGGCGGAATTGCTATTTTGTTCCTTATCCTTTCGGCTTTTTGGGATATCGTTTTCGACCAGGTTGGATTTTTCCCGTTCCTGTTTCTGTTTGGGGCTTATGGTACCGGTAAAACATCGCTGGTTGAATCGTTGCTCAGGGTTTTTGGAAAAGATTACATCGGGATCCCGTTAAACAATGCTACCCAGGTAGGGCTTTCACGTACTATAGCAAGCCGGAATAATACGATTTTTTATTTAAAGGAATACACACCCGAAACGGATGAAGCAAACCAGGACTTGATACTGACTGCTTACGATGGATCGGGACGGGTAACAGGTATTAAAAGCAACGACAATAAAACCAGGGCGGCCCAGGTAAAATCTGCCATTATATTTGACGGCAACCACCTGCCAACTCAAAAAACAGCTGTCCTTTCCCGTATGATCTTATTAAACTTCGAGTCGAATAAATTTACTTATAAACAGCGCAAAGCGTTTGCAGGGCTTGAAAGCATAAAAGATAAGGGATTTGGAAAAGTTTTAACCGATATCCTTCAGCACCGGGAATATTTCAGGAAGGGATTTAAAAGGGTTTTTGATGAAAATATGAAAGAATTGCGGGAAATGGTTAAAGCTGATTTTTCGGAACGTACATTAAAGCATGTGGCCCTGATCCTGGCACCGGCAAAACTCATGTCAAAAAAACTGCAATTCCCTTTTGAGTTTAACCATATAACTAATGTTGTTTACTATAATGCAGTAGAACAAAATATATTATTGAAACAAACTGATGAGCTTACAATATTCTGGAATGCCTTTGCCTATGGTATTAAAAATGGCAACCTAATTGAGTTTAAACGTGATGGATACAACAATAATAAGAAACAAAGCCATTATAACCTTAAAAGTAAAGATGCTGAAGAAACAATACTTCAAATAAAACTACCTGGATTATTCCCAGAATATATAAAATATTGCAAAAATAATGGCCAGCGGTATATGGATTTGAACAGCTTGAAAATGTTATTGACCTCAAAATCATATCAACCATTTATACCAAACCTTCAAAACAAAAGAGGGGCTTCTTATACTGATTTTTATTTTGGTAGCTGCTACCAATTCAGGCTCGAAAAAAGTGAAAACGTTTTTTCAATCGCTGAAGTAGAATTAAATCTGTAAATATTGTAAATACTGTAAATAAAAAAGCTTAAAGACATGAAAATCAACACATTTTACATTTACAAGTCATTTACAACATTTACATGGGCTATTTTTAACATAATGTTGCGATGTAAATGTTGTAAATATGCTAAAATCTGTCTAATTGATTGTATATCTGATTAATATAACAAATAATAAAGAAAACATCATTTACATACCGGAAACCGCTTATTAATCTAATAATCAGTAATTTAAACAACTTTGATTTACAGTATTTACAATATTTACACTCTGGACATACCCCCCAGCGTGGAGAAAAAAAACAACAATGAAAAAAGGCAAAAATACATACCCGAAATTTAGCTTTTTCGATGGACCAATTACAAACCCATTGCCCAGGTCGTTGGTAACCATTGTTGATGTTTACCGAGGGATATCGGCCGGTTATTATATGGATCTGATTAAAAAATTAAGATCAGCAACAAACCAGGATAAGCGGAAGCAAATTAAACAAGGCTTGGACTATGTAACCTTTGCCGGATCGTTTGCAAAAAGGGAAAAATCAGGATTGGTAAAACCATCGGGTTATTGTTGTATCGACCTCGATCACCTGGCACCCGGGAACCTGGAGAAAATAAAAAAAATTCTCCTGCAGGATCCTATGTTTGAAACTCAATTACTTTTTACCAGCCCTTCAGGTGAAGGACTAAAATGGATAATCGAAGTTGATTTGATAAGCTATCCGGATTATGAACTCAATTTCCGTGGCCTGGTTGGCTACCTGAAACATAATTACCCGGAATTTTTCAATGTAGAAACCAATTATATCGATGAAACGGGTAAGGATATTTCCCGGGCCTGTTTTATGTCGTGGGATCCTTCAGCATTCATTAACCCTAAATATTTGAACAATGAAAACTAAACAATTTAATCCATACGACTGGATACCTAAACCAGCAACAAAAAAACAAGCTCCGCCGGTGCCTGTAGAAAAAAGCACAACCGGCCTCGAGCATGATACTGAAGTTATTGTCCGCCGGATTGAAAGCTACCAGCTGGACTTAACTCTAAACTACCAGGACTGGCTAACCATAGGTTTTGCTTTAGCTGATTATTTTGGCGAAAACGGGCGCAATTACTTCCATAGGTTAAGCCGGTTTTATCCTGGATACGATTTTAATAATTGCAACCGGCAATACGATAAATGTTTATCGGGGCGAAGATCCGGGGTGACTATTAAAACTTTTTTTTACCTGGCTCAAAGTGCAGGGATTAATATTCGAGTTTGAACAATTCAAATACTAAAAGCATGAGATTAGTTAGAGAATATCCAACAAACGAAAAAGTAAAATTCCTGGTTACCCTCAAGGTAAAATATAAAAAAATGAGGGAACCCCGCAATTTTTGTATTGCGGTTAACGACAAAACACCCAAAGAAGCTGCCAGGCAAGCCGAAAAACAAGTCCGGGATAATTGGAGGAATGTTAAATCAGCCAGATACTTGTGCATAGAAAATACCGAGAATCATTCAATTACATATTAATCAATTAAATTTTTGAATTATGACAAAAGAAAAATTTATTCCACAATTAATTGGCCGCAATGAACAGGCCATTATTGATGAAACCGACAACTGGGAATTTTGTATTCATCAATTAAACCATCTGCAAAAACCATGGAAGGAATATTTTAACGAAATCCTAACACCTAAAATCCTGCAGGATCTCACAACAATTAAACCCGGTGGCATATCGAGGTTTATTCAATTACACTGGATCGATAAAAAACCGGAATTATCGAAACTGGCAAAATCAAACCACATCAAAATTGATGCGCTAATTGCGATTACCGATTTCCTGGATTTTGAAAGTTTAAAAGATGACCTTTTTGCGGTTAAAGATTGCATCGGCAAAAAGCTTGGTGATGTGTTTAATGTGCACTTGAAGGATATTTTAGTTAAAGGAATGTTTGTATTTCCGGATAAACTAAAAAAACAGATTGAGGAAAAGAACACCCACTACACAAGTAACAACCGTGAAAATTTGGTACTGGCATTAACCGGGAAACTCTGTTTTTATTTCAACATCCTTAACGATTTGGGAGCAAATATTTTAGACCGAGACCTGCCACGTACTATTGAGGGTAATTTTGAAACCAGGGCAACTAATAAAAAATATAGTGATTTAAAGTTTCGCGGTTTGGGCGAAGATAAACACCAGATCCCAAATCTTTTCCCTACATACAGCATGTTCCTACGTGAAAGCAATTCTTTTTTGAGCCTGTTTGAAAATTTAACCGACCAGGAAGTTGAAAATTTAATTGAAACAATAGGATAGTAGCATAAAAATAGGAACCCGATACAGCGGGTTCCTATAGCTAAGCTACAGTTAAGTAGCACCGATTATAAAAAATTAATCATTACAAATTTACAAAAATTATGAAAGCCGAGGAAAGAACAAATATTAATCTCAAACCATATGAGATTTCAAATCTCGACAGTGAAAGCCTAAAAGATTTAATTGTCCGATTGCGTTTTAAATGTTTTATGGATTGTGGTTTTTTAAACGTATTAGAATTTTATGAAGCTTCAATAAATTTCAGGAGCGAATTAGATGAAGATATTAGTTACCTGGTACAATACCCATTCCTGTTTTTAAAAAACAAGGCATTAAAACTCAAAAAGTTATATACCCAAATCAATGAATTTATAAAATCCAACAACCTTGTAAATATTCACGCTTTATTTGAAAGCGATTTAGAAAATTTTTCTACTCATTTAGATAACTACAGGAATTCTCCATGGAATTTGATAAAAAAGGATAATGATTTAAATATCATTTATTTACTCAAATTTTTTGTGCAAACCATAAATTATAATACAAAAAATGAATTCATTCACTATACCAAAAGCCGAAGTTGAACGCTGGAAAAAGCTTTCAAAAGAAGATTTAGAAACATACTGGGATCGATATTTAATGATTATTCCTGGATTGGAATCACTTTTGTGGGATTTTTTAAAAAGGCGTAATGACAATTTGACTTCGGCTGATGCTGATGCACAAATCAACACGTATCAGGCTATTAAAAGAATAAAGGACTTTTATGATATCCGCCTGGAGTTAATAGAAAAGCTTGTTTTCAAAAAGCCAGTTGATGGATCCAGCTTATCCAAACTTTAAATACAAGGAATATGCAAAGTAAGTTCTTTGAAAATAAAGAAACCCTGCACGAACAGGGTTTCAACACCTCAAAAAGAGGTGTAATTAATTAATTAATTAGTAAGCAACTTTAAAATTACAAAAATTATGGAAAATCTAACATTATTTAAACCCAGGTGGTTAATACTAATTTGTAGCAATATAATTATTCTTAATATTTATCCCTCAATTATTCACAAATCATTTAAATGGAAACCTTAACAAAAAATGCGAGAACCAATGGATATTCAAAGCTTATCCGCTTTGCGGAAAAATTGGACAGTAGCTGAATTAAAAGTAAGCTACCGCCAAAAACAGAAAACAGGAGTACAAATAACAAGCTCTTACGATGCTTACCGAGTGTTTTACCAAATGTGGGACAAATCACTTATTAACTTACAAGAGCAGTTTTGCGCTTTATTTCTTAACCAAGCCCATGAGGTAATTGGATTTAGAATTATAAGCACAGGAAAACTCACATCCAATACAGTAGATGTGCAGTTGCTATTATCGTGTGCCCTTATTAGCCGCTGTTCTACCATAATGATTGCCCACAACCACCCAACAGGCAATCTTAAATTAAGCCAAACCGATAAAACCTTAACCTCTCACATTAAAGAACTCTCGGATAAATTTGATTTTCGACTACTCGACCATCTTATTATCACTGATTCTTATTACACATCCTTTGCAGACAATGATATAATATTAAAAACAGATTAATTATGGAAACTAAAAAAAAGAATATTATTAAAAAACTATGGTGGAAAATTGAACCCGATTTTGTATGCCAGTACCTACTTGCAAAACAAATGGGTGTATTTAGTTGGAAAAGGTTTTGGAAATTTATTTTTAAACCATATGTTTATATTTGGGAAATTGAGGATAGTAATGTCTACACAGTAACTCGAATAAGGGATTTTTATCTGGATCACCAAACCTCAATAATTTTCCCCGACGAAGATGTTTATATAGAAGTACCATTAATAAGGTGTGGATTTTATATATTTAAATGCCCCTTTACAGGGTATATTTACGATTTTTTAGTAGATGAATTTGATTAATTTTTGAATGATATATCGGTGGTAATATGAGCCGTTTTTTCTATGGCTTATATTACGTGTTGTAAATTTGTATTTGCGGACAAACATCACAAATATTGATTAAATGTACTGATGTAATAATCATTTTTTTTGCGCGATGGCAAACTTTAAATTTTCATTAAAATATCACAACAAAATAAAAGTTCTTTGATTTATTACAAAAAAATAAAATTGACTAGAAAAAACTGAAAAAATCTCAGTTTCTCTCTTTTTGTGAAAAGCAGGCACGCTGTAACGCCCTATTATCAATGGTTTCAGAAAATGAATTTTGTAAAAAAAGACA
This sequence comes from Mariniphaga sp., assembly GCA_013203525.1. Taxonomy (GTDB): domain Bacteria; phylum Bacteroidota; class Bacteroidia; order Bacteroidales; family Prolixibacteraceae; genus JABMQB01. The sequence goes on along the minus strand of JABMQB010000838.1, from coordinate 1,838 downwards.
AAATCGATTCGGAAAATAAAACCAAAACGATTGATACAAAAAAAACAAAATCGATTCAGAGAAAAAAAATAAAACGATGCGTGCAAATTTCAGACAACATGATTTGAAAAAAAAAGTTGAAACGATTCAGTCAAAAAAAGCAAATGCAATTCAGAAAAAAAATACAAAACGATTCAGTCGAAAATTTACAAACGTGATTTGATTTTTTTTACCAAAACGATTCACTCAAAAAAAATGAAACTGGTGTGATGAAAATTTGTCCGACACGTTCGGGATGAAATTTTGAAATCGATGTGACCAAAAAAAACTAAAACGTTTTGGATAAAAAAAGCAAATCGATTCGTCAAAAAAAAATCAAAAGTTCAAAACCTTAAAGTTGAAAAAAAGTATTTAGATTTTAGTTCAAACTTAAAAACCTTACTGAAGACAAAAAAAGTATTAAAAAAATGAAAAACAAGGCTCTGAAACGTACTGTTTATAGGGGTTTCAAAATTGAGTTTTCAAAAAAAGCTCACGGACTAGAATTATTTGGAAAAATCTCAGTTTCTCTAATTGCTTTTGCAAAAAGCAAAGTGGGGAAGAAGAAAAAATTATTATGGGCAATTTTGCACGGTGCTTTATTAAAAGTAAAAAAATAGCAAATATTGTTTACAACAATGTAATAATGTTTTATGGTAATAATAAAAAGTTCAAGTATTTTGAACTGGAAGAGGTGTGTAGTTTTACCTTAAAAAGATGTGGTTTATTTATGTTCAAATGCCCTTTAACCACCCATGTTTATGATTTTTTAGATAATGAATTTGATTAATTTTTGAATGATATATAACGATGAAAAATAAAATTAATCTAAAGCCGGGTATTTTTTCCCGGTTTTTTTATGCCATAAAAATCCCTAATCGCCTGTTTTTAACCTTTTTAATAAATTTTTCAGACTTATTGTAAGAAATTATTGCATTTACTCTTATTTGAAACAGACAAATTGCAACATTAAATCACCTATCATTGATTATTGACCCAGAAATCCTAATAAAATAACAGTTCTAGCCCGATTTTTCAAGTATTTGTTAACTCACTTATTATAGCTGTCTTCTATTTAATAATAAACCAACCACAAAGATTGTCCTTTTGAAACGAGGCTTCGAAGTGTACATTGTATACAAAAAAATTATGGCACAAAAAAAAGTAACAAAAGTTGTTTCATTCCGGATCCCGGAAAAAGACCACAAAGAATTAAATACACTTCTCAAAATTCTTAAATTTTCGAAAAGCCAATTTTTAAGGGACCTTGTTTCAAATATATTATTAACCACTAAAGAATAGTATCATGAATACTTTAATTCAAAAAACAAGTAAAGAATTTCAGGATGAAACGGCGGCCGAACTAGCTGTAACTCCTAATAAGAAATTAAACCAGGTGCCGGATGAACAATTAAACGCCCTGGGTAAAGTAATGAAAGAATATTTACCAGAGCAAAAAACCGAAGACCTGGTTATTGTACCCGGTCGATTCTAAAAATTTATGTTTCATATTGATTTATCGGGAGCTGGCAGAGATTTAATTATTAAAGCTGGCTTCCATTTAAAAATTACCATTATGCGATTAGGTAGACTATATAAGGAAGCTGAACAATTTTATCAACTACAAAAAGAAATACCTATTCTTATTGAGCTATCAAATAAACCAAAAAAGGAAATACTTAATAGCGTAAAGGTAGAACGATGCTATGCAACCAGGTTTGACAAAAACTTTATTGCGTTGAGGATCGTTAATTTATTGACTGTCAGCATTTCAATTTTTTTGAAGGCGTTGTTTGGAATTCGGGAACAAGACATAGTAC
>JABMQB010000837.1 GCA_013203525.1 Mariniphaga sp. | reverse complement strand
TAGGTAACGATTTATATCTTGCAAGAGAGAGTAATCCTAAGGGCTTTTTTGAGAATGCCCTTATAAATGGAATAAATGAAAGTATTTTGGAGAAATATGATTTTGTTAATAGAAACAAAGAATTTCCACTGTTTGATAAAAAGCACTCTCCTTTTCAACCTACTTATGGCCAAAGATGGTTAACGTATATTCAACAAGGTGTTACGATTAAAAATTTTGACAAGGAAGTTAAGGAAAAAATTATTAGAGTCATTTCTCTAGAGAATTTTGCCTTTAAAGACCCTCGCTTCAATTATACATTAAAGGTTTGGAATAAATATCTTAATGAAGAGGTTATTTTTCTTTGTATTATCAGACACCCGGAAATAGTAGCGGAAAGTGTTCTAAAGGATTGTCAAACAGCAGATTATTTATTGGATTTTTATATCAGCAAAGAATTGGTTTATCAATTATGGTTTAATAGTTATTCACATTTACTAAATAATCTAAAATCAATAGATCAAGGAAGAATAGTTTTTATTCATTATGAACAACTACTTTCAGGTGACATATTACAATTATTATCAGTTAAATTAGAAGCCAGATTAACTTCAAACCTTATTTCACCCGATTTAAACAGAAGCAGAACTAAGGATAAAAGTCCAAAACATGTCAGGGAATTATATAATCATTTATGTAAGTTAGCAAATTTCAGGCAAAAAGTATGGTGGAATTTTTTTTAGTTTTGTTCATCATCAAACATACGACGGTATTCCGGGAAATTTTGAAAATATTCACAACACTCTTCATAGTTCGTTAATAGCTCTCTTAGATGAAAAGGATTAGCTTTAATTTCTGAGCTAGTTTTAAACCTGGCGCTTGAAACTGAAAGAAAATCAGCAAGGTTGGTAATTGATTCCGTCATTTCTTTGAAAAGAAACTTATACTCAAGTTGTATTAAGTTAACACAGTGTGCCTGTAGCATCTCAATGCAGAATTGTTTAGACCAAGAACGCCATTTTAATCTTTCCAGAAGAAATTTCGGATTTAGTGTAATTGCTTGTTTATCTTTAATGTTACGCAAATGCCATCTTGAATAGTCTTTAGCTATCAATCCAGATATTTCTGCCTTTACAGAATTTTTTCTTGTAAGAATAATAAAATTGGAGTTTCGGTAGTTCTGCAGAAATTCATAAAAGTCGATAAAACGTAATGCCTGTGGAAAAAGAATCTTGCAACCATTTAATTTCCCACTAAGACCTTTAAAATGATCCTCAATATATTGAACATCCCCTCCCGGATACCTATAGCTTGAATTATGTTCTTTATAGTATTTTTGTTGAATCTCGGGCTTTAAAATCTCATCGAGCATGATAACTTCAGGATGTGAGTTTAATGTATCAATTAACCATGTAGAACCTGAACGCGCTTCAGCAAAAACAAACAATCGATGTGAGTTTTTCTCCAGAATATCAGGGAATATTTTTACTGGCAGATTCAAGTAATTGTTATTCATATGTTTCTATATATATCAGAAACGATAATGCTTTTTCTAAAATAAGATCCAGAAAGCTTTTTTTTCATTGGATTATATTTTAGATATTCATGGGTTTCTTTAATAAGCTCCATATCAGCTAATTTTAAAGCGGCCTCTTCCAGATTCTTGAAATAGAAAGGGTAATCAGAGCCCAGATATTCAATAACTGGTTCTATCGCATTAACCAATATTGGAGTATTCCGTACCATACATTCAATTATGGAATTATTCGCGGATGCATCATATAGATCAAGAAATACAATGTTTTCTGTGAGCAATCGATCATATTCTTCGTTTGGCAAATAAGTTATCGTAGAAGTTGTTCTTAAAATTTCATCATTAATAATTTCTTTATACTCACTAAATTCCCTCTCTTTTTTTAACAGTTCATCAATAAAATCTCCCTTTTTTCTAAGGAATATCTTTTGATAGTTTTTTGCCTCTAGAAAATAAATGGAATATAATTTTCTTAACCAAAATCCAACTTGAATGACTTTCTTGTCTTTATTCTGGTGGAACCTATTCCAACTCCACTTAACAGAAGGCTCTTCAGTTGGATGAATTAGGCTGTTTACAGGTGCATTAACTTTTGTCGCTAAATTTTTCATGTGATATTTAGAGAGTGTATATAATCCTTTACAGAATGGCAAACTTTCTTTCCATTCTTGTGATGAGAAAATAAAATCATTCGAGTTTTCATATGAAAACCATTCAGGAACTTTTGGCGGTACATGAATGACTCCAATCCACGGAATTAAATTTGGTTGAATGCCTTCAGGGCTCCAGCAAAAGGTTCTTTCAATAAATGAGTCAAAGAAAATCCCATCAGGATTATGTAGATCTTTAATCGAATTTATTGCGAAGCTCCAACCGCTTCTATGATCACCATAACTAATAGTATTTTGTTCATTTAGGTTTAACTTCCTTTTAATTATTCTTTTGTCTATGTGCACATTAAATGAGTTTAAAAAAAGATTAATCATTTTCATCATGAATATAGATATCTATATAGATATCTGTTCTAAGTCTAATAATCTTGCCTCTTAATTTCGCATACCGCATACCGCCCGTAGTGAATTATGTGTCATTGTTTTGAAAAGTAATTGACCATCTTCTGATAAAATTAGTTATTTCAGCTTCTGTATAAAAATGTTTTACATATTTTGAGTTGTACAAGTCAATTAAAGTCAATTAAACTCTCCTCTGTTTTTTTAAATTATTTGTTACTGTTCAGGTTTAAGAGAAAAGTTACGAACAT
>JABMQB010000836.1 GCA_013203525.1 Mariniphaga sp. | reverse complement strand
GGATAATTTAAAACACTTCTAAATAACTATTGTATTGAAAATTTATTCGACTTCAAATGATCTTGGAGTCAATTTTAAATTTTATCATGAAAACCTGAAACTTTTTCTTCACCGGTAAAAAAGGCTTCCAGTTCAGCCAATGTATTTTCAGTTTTTGGAACATCTTTCACTATTTTACCTTTTTCGAGAATTACAATTCGTTCGCAAACATCCGTAATGTTATCAAGGTTATGGCTTGATATCAGGAATGTTTTCCCCTGGTCAGATGAAATATCCTTAATAATTTTCCGAAGTTTAAACTGTGAAGTTGGATCAAGGTTGGCAAATGGTTCGTCGAGAACAACCAATTCAAGATTACCCATTAAAGCTCCCACTATTCCCACTTTTTTCTGGTTTCCTTTTGATAAATCGCGGATGAATTTTTTCTTTCCTAAAATTTCGTCATGAAAAAACTCTTCAAAGGTGGAAAGATATGATGATACATCGTTTGCATTCATTTCGCGCAATTCACCAATAAAGCCAAAATATTCATCCGGCGTCAAGTAACCAATTGTAAAACTTTCATCGATATAGGCACCTGTGATTTCTTTCCATTCTTCTGATTTTGCAACAGGAATTTCATTTATTGTTACATTTCCTTTTGTTGCCCTTATTAAATCGAGAACCAATGAGAAAAAAGTGGTTTTGCCAGCACCGTTGTTTCCAACCAGTCCAAATACTTCGCCTTTTTTAATTTCCAATTCAGGTAAATCAAGTACGGTTTCCTGTTTATATGCTTTTTGTAAATTAATTGCTTTTATCATTGTAATATTATTTTATCGATTGATATAACTTTGTTTTGACTATGTTGATTTATATGCTGAGATCATTTTATGTTTTCTATTCAAATATTCTTTTGTGAAATAATCGATTAATTTAGGATGCAGAATAATACCTAACAGTCCTATTCCACCAAGTACAATATATGCGGCGGTTGCACCAAAGGCAAGCAATAAAATACCATATACTGCCAGGGGCCCAAAAAGAATTGGGAAAGTAATCAGCCATTGCGCTGTGCCCATTCCCTGGTAATTAAACATAGCACGTTGTTCCAGGTCAATCGATTTTTTACTGGAAAGCCCCAATGCAAAAATCACAAAACTGTTTACGCCAATATTATAAAGCATAACAACAAAATGGATGTATAAAACCTTTGGCGAAATAAACATATACCCGAGAGATAATAAATAAAAAACCACATTGGTTACAGCCATTAAAAAAATGCCGACTGTAATATCTGTTTCATTTTAACATTTTGTGCCATCAGGAAAGGATAATACCTGCTATGCCAGGCGGGGAAAAACTGGCCATACATCATACCGAATATTCCGGTCATAAACATACCGCCTAAAACAAAAATAAACTCTGGCATTTCCGAATCATAATCTTTATAAATCAGCAAACCGTAAAAAATAAATAAAACCGACATCATTGCAGTTGTACGTGGCCGTTTGTTGCGTGCAATCATTTTTACCTCAAGCGAAAGCATTCGGCCATAATCGCCAATTTGAGTTAACCACGAAAAATCATGTGTAGAAGCTTCTTTTTTCTTTTGTGAAAGTTCATCCAAATAAAACCTGCTCCATAAATAATTATGATTTAAAAAATATAATGCAACTATTAAAACAGGGAAAATAAGCACCAGTGCCGGATTACTTACAATTAAATCATAAAATTCTCCAAAAGCTCCGGTTGTGTCAAACACCTCGAAATAATCAATTGCAAATACACCAGCAGCTAAAACAAGGAATCCATAAAATACTTTGTTCGATTCATTGGTCCGCCACTTTACATAAATTGCTAAAAAGTGGTTAACAAAAATCATTAAATAAAGCGAAACTAACCACGCAATTAAAGTAACTGTATCGAGTTCTTTAACTGCTACTTTAAAAGTGAAAGGAATAATTAACAAAAGCGGAAGAAAGTTAAAAAAATGCAACAACGATTTGTTTAACATATAACGAGCAATGCGCTTACGTTTTACCGGAATTATGAGAAACGGCTGAAAACCAAAAGTTGGCAGCGCCTGAACCATTATACGGATCACAAATTCAAAACCGATGTAGATAAAAATAAGCGAATTAAAAGCTGTAATCAGCGATTCTCCAGGATAAGTTTTTTCAAGGTATTCATTTAAATTAAAACCAAGCATTATGGCAACCAATGAAAAATAAATTGCCAGGAAAATGAGAACACCTTTGGCAGCCATGTTTTTTCGAAGGTTTGCCGACCGGGTTAATTCACGCCAGGCAAAATAAAAAAAGGTTCGTTTCATTTATTAAAAATTAGAATCAAGACACAAGAATCAAGACACAAGACAGGAACTTAATCATCTTCTTGTGTGTCAAAATTCTTTTATCATGAATGTTTCATCTGTTTTTTAT
>JABMQB010000835.1 GCA_013203525.1 Mariniphaga sp. | reverse complement strand
ATTTGATATTTCGGTGTAATTGTGCCACTTGTTTCGGTGATGTTGTGCCACAAAAAAAGAATGACTTCCAGACCAAAATTATTAATTTTTTTGAGATTTTTTCATTTTGTTTTTCCTCAGCGATTCGCCAGTTAATTCAATCCGATGAGATGCATGCACCAGACGATCTAAAATTGCATCAGCAATGGTTCCTTCCCCGATTGTTTCGTGCCAGTTTTTTACTGGTATTTGTGCGGCTATAATAAGGGACGATTTGTCGTATTTCAGTTCAACAATGTCCATTAATGCATTGCGGGCGTGATCATCAAAAGCAATTAAGCCAAAATCATCCAGTATGAGCAGGTCACTTTTCTCTATTTTATTCAACAACTTCATGTAAGTTCCTTCGAGTTTTGAGAGTTTAATTTGATCGATAAGCCGTGCAAAGTTGTAATACATGGTTTTGTATTGCCTGGTACAGGCGTTGTGTCCTAATGCCTGAGCCAGATAACTCTTCCCTGTACCTGTTGCCCCTGTGACAATCACATTCTCACCCCGTTTGATAAAATCGAGTAATGCAAGACGTTCGAAGGTGTTTCTGTCCAGTGAACGGTTGGCTGAGTAATCCACATCCTGAACCGAAGCCGGATATCTGAAGCCTGCCGTAGTTATCAGATTTTGGATGCGTTTATTGTAACGGTATTCCCATTCCTGATCGATCAGTAAGGCCAGATACTCATCGAGCGTGTAATCCCGATGCAGATTGTTTTGTGTACTGTTGTAGTAATTGTCGGCCATAGCATACAACCGCATTTGTTTCATTTTGTCAATGGTACTTTGATTGTTCATTTCTGTTTATTTTAATAATTAATTGTATGATTCAGGTCCCCGTATATTCATGTGAACAGGGATAACAAGTTGCTGTGGTTGGGTTTCCATCATTTTATCCATGTTGTTTTCTAAAATGCGTTTGATAGTACGATAACTGTACCTTTCATGCGTCAGGGCCATGGTGCAGGCAGTTTCAATCCGGTGTTTGTCGAAGGCCTTTTTCAGGCTGAGGATACCCAGTGCCTGTTTATAACCTGTTTCAGGATAATCCTGTTGTTCGATCAATAAAGCGATGTATTCACTTGTTTTTGCCCCAATGTTTTTGGCCAGTTTATTAAAGTATTCAGGGCTCCAGTCACTGTAAAACCGGTGGGTACTGCTCATATGCTCCTTGATGGTAACGTATTGTCCGGGGCGGTAAACCCTTTTGTGGGAAGCAATACGCTCACTCTGACAATAGATCTCAATGGTGTCCCGGGTATATTGCAGTTCAACCTGCTTACCAATGTAACGGTATGGCACGCTGTAATAGTTTTTGGTATCCGACAGGTAGATGTATCCCATCTTTTGCACCTTGGCACGTTTGTAATGCTTGATTTGGTATGGCTCAGAAGGTAAAGGTTGTAGGTACTCTTCCTCCAGATCGACAAACAGTTTGCGACGGCTGGCCTGATAGGTTTCCATCAGATAGGCATTGTACTTTTCAAGTTCGGTGTGTAGCTGATCGTTAAGCTCATCCAAACTAAAAAAGGTCATGTTGCGAAGGGGAAAGAAGATACGCTGATAAACCAGTCGTACAGCCCCTTCAACCATGGCTTTGTCCTGTGGTGAATACGAACGGGTGGGATTGATTACACAACCATAATGAAGTGCAAGATCCTTTAGCGTCTTATTCAAAACGGGTTCGTACTTGCTGGCTTTAGTAACGGCTGACTTCAGATTATCGGGGACAATGGCTTTAGTACTTCCCCCCAAATATTGAAAACAATTGGTAACCGAACTGATAAAATCCTCACGTTGTTGGCTAAGGCTGGCTTCGACATAAGTATAGCCACTGCACGGAAGTATGCCAACAAACACTTCAACATCACCGATTTCACCAGTTGTTTTATCGATAAGTTGAAGCTTTTTACCACAATAATCGACCAATAGTTTGTCGCCGGCTTTATGGGTAAACTTTCCGCTTGCCTTACTTTGTCCAAGCCAGGTGTTTAGGTGTTCATTGAACTGGGTATAGCCGTAACCTTCCGGATGCTTGTGAAGGTATTCTTTCCATAATACCTCCCGTGTGGCTCCGGGCAAAAGCAATTGTCGTTTAAAATAAGAGAAGTATTGGCTCAGCTCTTCGTAACGGTCGCTGTCTGACGACATTCGACTTGGGAAAAGCTCCTTCAGCTGACCATCGCTCAACAACAACAGCTCTGAGTATGGGCTGCCAGTGGCTTTTAATTGCCGCACGTAATAATTTACCGTATTGCGGTGGATTGTTAAAATAGTGGAGCAACTACGGTTGCTTTCTCCTCTGATTTTTAACTGGATTAATTGTCGTACTTCCATGATATCTATCTTTTTTGCGGCCATATCTCTGATTTTGATTATCAGGGATAAGATAGAAATCATTCTTTTGCCTAATCGGTGGCACAATTTGAACCGAAACGTAGATTATATGCTACAATAAAGTGGCACACTTTCGACCGAAATGACTGGCACAACTTGAACCGAAATGGGTGGCACAACTTCGACCGTTTTATCTAATATATCCGGAGAATAGAAATAAACAGCATATAATCAAGTAATTATTGATTTTCATGGCAATTGGTTTTTATATTGAATGTTATAAATATAAAAGTTTTCACCCGGAAAATTTTTAAATGAAATGTTAATGATGTTTAGCAATCTAATTGTCAATGAATATTTAACTATTGCGTTATTTAATTCTTAAATTGATTTATTTAGTGTCTGAATAATTATTGGGATTGGTATCTTAGTACTTTAATAGCAAATATTAGCAATTAAATATAAAACCTGATCTTAAATTAGTATTTATTATTTTCTATACGATTGATACAGATTTCTATTTGAAAATGAAAAGAACTCTTTTAATATTTTTTTGACAAGAATAATGTTTGCAAGAAATAAATGAAAAGAATTTTGATTAAATTTTAGTTTTTGAAATGCTTTCAAGAATGATCCAGTAAGGATGGATTAAATATCAGAAATTAAGAATAAATTTTAAAAAAGATAAATCCCAAGACCCATACTGAAAATATTCATTTCAATTATAGTTCCATATCCCTCGCCTTTTAGATTTTTGTACTCAACCATTAATTCGGCAATTCTTCTTGATTTTTTATTGTAATAATATAATCCAGCTGAAAAATAAAATCCAGAAAGAAAGTCAGTTATTTCAATATCATTATATTCATTTATTTTTTGTTTTCCAGAATTGAAT
>JABMQB010000834.1 GCA_013203525.1 Mariniphaga sp. | reverse complement strand
TGGGTCAGACTTTTTCTTTATCGGGCGATATTTACAACCTGGATGGTGAACCAATGATTTACAGCACTGTGGTTTTATTAAATCCGATTGATTCGACTATGGAATTTTTTGCCATTACAAACCAAGATGGTCATTTCGAAGTAAAAAATATTAAGCAGGGCGATTACCTTTTTCAATCAGCTTTTTTGGGTTATCAAACCTATTATCGCGAAGTTTCAATTCCTGTCGAAGGAAATAATATTGGTTCAATAGTTATGAACCTCAATCCTGTGGGAATTGATGAGGTTGATGTGTATGGCGAACATGTACCCATGTGGATAAAAAAAGATACAGTAGAATTTAATGCCGATGCTTTTAAAACCCGTCCCGGTGATGTGGCCGAAGATCTGTTAAAAAAATTACCTGGAATTGAGGTTGATAGATCAGGGAATATAAAAGCCATGGGCGAAGATGTTCAACGATTGTATGTTGATGGGAAAGAATTTTTTGGTAATGATCCTAAAGTTGCCACCAAAAATGTTCCGGCCAATGCGCTCGATAAAGTTCAGGTTTACGATAAACGATCGGATGAAGCAGAGTTTACCGGTCTTGATGATGGAACCCGTGCAAAAACCATTAACCTTAAATTAAAAGAAGATAAAAAGAATGCCATGTTTGGAGACCTAATGGCAGGTGGTGGTACAAACAGCCATTATCAAACCGGAGCAAAAGCATACCGGTTTACTGATAAGGTTCAGATAGCTGCACTCGGGATGGTGAATAATATTAATCAGGCGGGATTTTCATTTAACGATTATCTCAATTTTAACGGCGGTTTGGGTAGTATGGTCCATGGAGGAGGATCAATGAAAATAGCCATTACATCGGATAATAGCTTTCCGATTAATTTTGGCAGCCCCGTATCGGGATTAATGACTTCAGGTGCCGGAGGTGCAAATTTTTCGTATTCAACCAGCCCCAACGACCGTGTTTTTGTTAGTTATCTGGGAAATGGGTCAAATACCGATCTTGAGCAAACAACCACAACCCGCAACTATACAAAGGACGATTCATTTAACCGGATTGATGAGTTGGAAGAAAACAAAAAGAATGAAGCTCACCGGTTTAATTTTGGTTTAAGAAGAAGAATTGATTCAACTCAAAATATAATTTTTAACGGAAATGTTGCATTAACATACGGCAACACCGAAAGTAAGATGCAAACAAATAGCAGTCAGAATAATATTTCCGTTAATGAGTTAATGCACGAAACATTTAATGATATAAACCGAACATCAGGTAATGCAAGCGGATCGTATATCAAAAAAATTAATCATGGAAATACCATGTTTAAAATTGGTGGCGATGGTGCATGGTCAAAAGGTGCTAGTAATACCCGGTTTGAGAATCGTACAAAATATTTTGGAACAGGATTAACAGTTACCGATAATCAGTTTCAGGAAGATAATACGGGAAGGATGAATTATTCTTTTAATGCTTCGATGACTCAGAAGCTGGCAAAAAAGTTATATATCGACCCGATATTTATGATGGGTAGCACGGTTGAAACTTTGGAGCGTAGCCAGGGATTATCAGATATGGCAGTTATGGAAATTGACTCATTAAGCCCCGATTTTGAAAAAAGATACAACTGGATGAGGCCCACAATTACCATACGCAGGGTAAGCGATAAATCAACTATTTCTCTATCCTTAATTGCTGAAAGAGGTAAGCTTTCGAACACATTAAATCAGAATCCGGAAAATGAAAATAAGTATTTTTATTTTACACCTAAAGCCAGTGTTGAAGTTGAATATGCTTCAGGCCGACGATTAACTGCATCTTATTCTTCCGCAGTAAATACACCATCCATTAACCAACTTTTGCCTGTTGTGAATAATATCAACTCTCTATCGTTGTATTACGGAAATCCTAATTTAAAACCGGAGTTTACCCACCGGGCAAATATGCACTGGATTATTTTCGACCAGTTTTCCTTTACTTCATTTTTTATGGCTGTAAATGGAAGTTTTACTCAGGATAAGATTAACTGGTCGCGAACAATTACCGATAACCTGAAATTTGTAAACAGGTTGGTGAATGTTGATAAGGATTTTGAAACCAGTGCCAGTTTTGATTTTTCAACACCCATAAGGAAATTGGGAGTTAAAATAAATATCAGTGGCGAAGAATCGTGGAACAAGGGATTGAACCTGATTAACGGAGCTGATAATGAATACATCACTTTTAGCCATCGATATTCATTAAGTATCGATAATCGTAAAAAGGAAAAATGGGATGTGATTTCTGGGGTGGGAGTGACCCTGACAAATTCAAAATACTCGCTTCAGGAATCCTTAAACGATAAGTATTTCGACCTGTCGTGGTTTGCAGAACTTCGCTATTCACCCAACGATGACTGGGATTTTGAAACAACGGCTGATATTACAAATTACAATGCCGAGAGTTTTGACAAAAGCATCAGTGTACCACTTTTGGGTGCGCAGGTAAGCCATCATTTTCTGAACAACAACCGGGGAACTTTAACACTCCGTGGTTTCGACCTTCTAAATAAGAATACCATTGTTCAGCGTTTTGGTGAATTGAATTATTTACGCGAGGTTCGTTCAAATAGTATTGGCCGCTATGTGATGTTATCGTTTACTTATAGGTTGAATAAATTTGGCGGATCAAAAAGTGGAATAGATATAAAAATGAAACACAGATAAAATAAGTTTTACTTTTCAGAATCAGGATTTTCGAAATTAATACAACTTTCCAGGCAATTTGATCAGATGGATTAAAAATTATTTAGTTTATCCGGAGTTTCTTATATTTGACTTTCTTAAAAAAATAACCTGAATCAAATGAAGAAAATTGTACTTGTACTCACTCTGATTTATTTGTCATTTCTGAATTCCTTTTCAATTGAAATTCCTCCGGGAGGAACTAACATGATTGATGATGCAATAACCAATCATTCTCAGGTTGGAAGCCAGGGTACTGTAACAGTTGTTGATGCTGATCAAACAGATTTTGACAAAGCAATTAGAGTAGACGTTACATCTTTACCCGAGAATTACTGGAATTTTCAGGTGGCTTTTCAAACCAATATGGCATTGGAAAAAGACGATGTTTGCCTTGTATCGTTTTGGGCTCGTACAACGCAGTCAGAGTCTGAAGCAGGTGAAGGAATTTTAACGGCTATAATGGAACACAACGAAACATACACGAAACCCTTAAGTAAAACTTTTTCAGTTGGAGGCGATTGGGTACATTTTGTTTATGGGTTTGTTGCTAATATGGACTTGCCATTCGATAAAATAAAGGCTGCTTTTTTCTTTGGGCATGCTGTGCAAACCATCGAAATTGCTGATGTTCAATATCTGAATTATAAAAAAACAATAAGCATCGAAGATCTCCCGATGATGGAAGTTCGATATAATGGAATGGAGGAAGATGCTTCGTGGCGAATTGAAGCAAACGAACGCATAGAGAAATTCAGGAAAGGAAATATTTCAGTCAAATTGGTTGATTCAAATGATAATCCGGTTCCGAATACGAATGTTACCGTTAAAATGAAAATGCACAAATTTGGATTTGGGACAGCCATTGATGGACAAACGTATATAAGCAATGCTACCTATCGGACTCATATTCTTGAATTATTTAACGAAGTGGTTTTTGAAAATGACCTGAAATGGAATAGCTGGATGTGGAGGCCTGATCATGACTATATTATGACAGGCATTAATCATTTGACTGATAATAATATTGCTGTTCGGGGGCATTGCCTTATTTGGCCCGGATGGAGCACATTGCCATCGTTTATGGAGGATCTAAAAAACGATCCGGAAAGGTTAAAACTTGAATGTATCAATCATATTGAAGAAACTGCTGGTTTTACTAAGGGAAAACTGATTGACTGGGATGTAATAAACGAACCATATACCAATCATGTGTTACAGGATATTTGTGGCGATGAAATAATGGCAGATTGGTTTAAAAAAGTGAAAGAGGTTGATCCGGGAGTTAAAAAATATATAAACGATTACAGTATTCTGGGAAATGGCGGTGTGGATGTTAATCATCAGAATCATTATTTTCAAACCATACAATATATTGAAGAACAGGGCGGTGAAATTGACGGTATTGGTATGCAGGGGCATTTCTCTGAATTTGTAACAGGTATTCCAAAAGTACTGGAAACACTTGACCGGTTTTCGGTATTTAATAAAGAAATAAAAATTACTGAGTTTGATATAAATTCTTTAAACGATGAATTGAAGGTAAATTACACCCGCGATTTTATGACCGCACTTTATAGCCATCCGTATGTGAAAAGTATATTGTGTTGGGGTTTTTGGGAAGGACGGCACTGGCGTCCTGATGCTGCCTACTATAATGCCGATTGGTCAATAAGGCCCAATGGCGAAATGTATAAAAGCCTGGTTTTCGATGAGTGGTGGACTAAAGAACAAGCTGCTGTTTCTGATGCTCAGGGATCAATAAACCTCAGTTCATGTTTTTTAGGTACCTACGATATAATTGTAGAATATAACGGGAATACAATTGTCAAATCGGTACCCATTCATTTTAATCAGGAAAACAGTATTACTCTGAATGTTGAAGATCAAACCATTGTGGTTGAAGGAACAAACCATGCCGATACGCCTCTTCTAACTACAGCAAAAAAATTGGAAGATATCAAATCAGGGGAACTAAGAGTATATCCAAATCCTGCATCCTCATTTTTGAATGTAGAACTTAAGGGTGTTAAAAAAGAAAATTGCCAGGCACGAATTCTAAATGTCTCCGGAAGTTGTGTGTACGATCAAGTAATAAATGTGGCTTCAAAAAATACGATTCAAATACCCGATTTAACTCCGGGATTATACTTTCTGTCGCTTCAAAACAAAGATCAACAGTGGGTAAGTAGATTTATAAAAAGGTAATATCCTTAGCCCCGGGTTTTAACCCGGGGTGGAAAATACCAGCTTGCTTAAGGTACATCCAATATCGCTGATTGAAATTCTTCATTTCTATGCGGCGGAATATAATAATAATTTGATTTTAAAAAACTATGAAATAATTTCTATCAAACCCCCTTTGTCATCATCCGCCTCACATTCCATACACTGCTGACATTTCCCCCCAAAGGGGAAAGTAATTGGTATTGATTCTAATCTTATTCAATCTCAATATCATACTTATCCAAAAGCCCTGTAACCTCAGGAATTGAAAACTTTGCTTTTTTAATCCGGTTATTTTCCGGATCGATTGAGTAGTTTCTGGAAGTTCGCAAATCACATTTTTCAAGGTTTGTATTTTCAAATAAAGCACCTGAGAGGTTGCAGTTATCAAGCGATAATCCCGATAAATCTGTCTCTGTAAAATCCACTTCCTGCAGAGTACAATTCTTAAACTTTGAGTTTTTTAAAGCAAGCTGGTAAAATGAACTCAGGTTTAACATACAATCACCAAAATCCATTGATAAAAGAAATTTATTACAATCATCGAAGTGTAATCCAATTAACTTACAACTTTCAAACCTGACGTCGCGGAATGCTGTGCCTATTATTTTAGCCATACTCAGGTCTGAGTTTTTAAAAATACACTCTGCAAAAATTGTATCCGACAAATCTGAATTTGAAAAATTACAAAGGTCAAACGTACAATTTTCATATTCCACTTCTCCCGCAACATTTTCTGAAAAATTATCTCCCTGAAAGTTTTTATCGGTGATATATTTTTTGCTCATAATAAGATTGAATTAATTTTGATCAGACCCCCTTTGTCATTACCCACCACACATGCCTTACTCTGCTGACATTTCCCCCTAAAAGGGGAAATTATATGGAATTATTTTTATTCCTGATATATCTGAATCAAATTTCCACAGGTATCATTAAAAACGGCAATAATAGCCGTTCCCATAGGAGTTGGATTTGTAACAAACTCAACTCCTTTATTTTTGAGGGTTTCAAATTCCTTTTGAATATCGTCAACTGCAAATGCCGACTCGGGAATACCTTGTTCAAACAGCTTTTTTTGATATTCCAAAGAAGCAGGATTGTTATTTGGTTCAAGTAATAATTCAACATCGCAATCAGATTCCGGTGAAACCACAGTTAACCAACTGAAATCACCAACAGGTATATCTTTACTTTTAACAAATCCCAGTTTTTCAGTGTAAAACTTTAATGCCTTTTGCTGGTCATCGACCATTACACTTGTAAGTTTTATTTTCATATTAAATTATTTTAGCTTTGAGTTTCAAGTTTCAAGTTTTCAGCAACCAGCAACCAGTATCCAGTATCAAGCATCAAATATTTCCCTCAGCACTTTCTCTTCATTCTCCCAAACCAGTTCTTCGGCTGCTTTTACTAAGTTAACTTTCCATTGTTTTCGCCGGTCTTCATTTGAAACTGCTTCCTCTATCTTTTTAGCTAGATATTCCGGCTCATGCGAATCAATGATTATTCCAATCTGGTAATGGTTAACCAACTTTGCCATTTCAGGAAGGTTTGTAACCATAACAGGTACCTGCGCCGCAATATAATCAAACAATTTATTAGGCAAGGCAAAGCGATAATTCAGCCCCATATCTTTCTCAATTGATAATCCAAGATCAGCCTGAGCTGTGTAATATTTTACTTCGCCGGAAGGCATTCGCCCCATAAGTTGCACCTTGTCTTCAAGCCTCAAATCGGTCACTTGTTTTTTAACCTGATCCATAATATCACCTGAACCAACTATTAACAATAATACATTTTTTGTATACTGCATGGCTGAGATAACTTCAGGCAGGCCACGCCCAATATTTATTGCCCCCTGATAGATGACAATTTTTTTATTTGTGTTAATTTTTTTTTCTTCCGGAATTTCAAAAGCTTCCTGTTTTTCAGGTATGTTTCGAACCACTCCAAACTTAACTTCATATTCCGACTTAAAAAGTTCAGCAATTGAATCACAAACCGAATAGGCATATTTTATATTAGGGACAATTCGTTTTTCAATCCACTTCCATATTTTTTGTGTGCGGGGGCGGTTAATCAGCTCCGGCACTTCGGTAAAATACTCATGGCTGTCGAATACCAGTTTTTTGTTGCGGAATTTTGAAACCAGATAATTAGCCGGCAACGAATCCAAATCGTTTGAAAGAAGGATATCGGTTTTTGAAACCATTAAAAGGAAAAAAAGCCTCAGGTTATATTCGGCATAAAACAAAGGGCCATTTTTAAAAGCCAGGTTTAAAAGCTTGGTGGCATACTGCCGTTTCTCAAGAGCCGGGCTGTTGGGCAACTTCCTTCCAAGCAGTAAAACCTCAAATCCCATTTTAACCAGCGAAGTACAAACCTTATGTACCCGGTTATCAGTAACCAGGTCGTTGGTAACCGAAACGATTATTTTTTGTGGACGAAGTTTTTTCAATTGTAACTCTTAATGCTTGTAAAGATATAAAACTTCGAAAAGGGGAAAGTATTTTGTTGTTAGGGAAATATTTGGTTGAACGGTAAACAATATAATTCGGTTGGCCTTAAGTTGCAACTTTCTTATTAAATCGGTAAGATTTTATTTCAGGATCCGTCAGTTGATGGAGAACTGAAATTATCTAGTGTTCGTCTATAAAGTCCGACTTCTGTTTTACGCATGCCATAAAAATGGTCATTTACAAAAGTAAACTCCCTTGTTT
>JABMQB010000833.1 GCA_013203525.1 Mariniphaga sp. | reverse complement strand
CAATTGTATCGATTTTTTAATAATAGCAAAGTTGATAAGAGCCTGCTTAATCGACCATTTCCATCTTGAAAAGGATGAATACTAACAAACTCATATGCAAATAACGCACTTTTCACTAATGGGTGAGTCGTTTTATCTTTTTCGTACCAATCAACTAAAGCTTTCATAGCATCTTGTGTTGCAAATCCTGCCTTGGTTGTTTGGAAAATTATTTGTTTAGTCCCATCAGGATAGCTGGCTTCAACTGCATTAGTGTGTTGTTTGTAATCACTTTTATGCCATTCATCCTTTTTACTGTGTTTCATTAAGATATTATGCAGGTTTTTAATGCTACTTTCCTTAATGTCAATATCATCAAATGATTCTGTGATAATATCCAGGGTTTCAAAGTATCCTACAACTTCCTGAGAGTCTCTGTCTGAAAGTTTTGTAATATCTATTTCTTTGAGCAAAACCTCTACTTCCTTGTCACTCATTTTGGAACCTTCAATACGGGTTGAGGCTCCAACACTTCGTACTGTGGCAATTGATTTAAGCTGGTTTAAACTTTGACCTTCTTTTTTTTCAATTGAAGCCCAGGAAGCATCAAATCTATCAATATAACTTATTTGCCCGACTAATTTCCAATCAAGATTTATTTTAAAGGTATGTACTATATTTTCCATAAAACAAATATACCAAATTTAGTAGATTTCGATACTATATGATCCGTTTTTATTTGATAATTATTCGACTAACAATGATACGATATGATTCATTATAGTACGATAATGATTCGGTTCCAATTGATGGTAGCGGTTTGGTTATATGTGGTGCGGACCCAAAAAACGAGGATTACGCGTAGATGCTGTAACCAAATATAAACCAGCTGACAGTGGCGGTATGAAAAAAGGAGATATTATTACTTCCATTAACGGAAAATCGGTAGGAAGTATTTATGATTATATGGACCGTTTAAATACTCTTGAAGCCGGGCAAACCATATCGGTTGATGTTTTACGTGATGATAAGAAGTTGTTTTGATAATTCAGTTATAACGGGCTTGGTATACGGTTAGTTGGCAATTTCAAAGCTCTTTCTTATCAGGTTACAAATTACTTTTAATAAAAGTACAAAACATTCGTAAACCAATATCCATTGTAATGTGCTGCAGTAATTCAAGTCTAATATATTATTCATCTTTAACAATCCTAAAACTAATACCTGCACCTCTATTTCCCGGAGGAATACCACCCCCACGGTAAGCTGACCGACATTTCCATGTCGGTTCAAACCAGCCGCCACCACGAGCTACTTTCAATACGTCTGTTTTCGGTCCTTTTGGATTCAATTTATTTTCAATAATGTATTCACTATACCAATCGCTAATCCATTCCAACATATTGCCATGCATATCGTATAAACCAAAGGCATTGGGTGGAAAACTACCAACGAGTAATGGTTTCCCTTTGTTTTCACTTTTTTCGCAGTTTGTATAAGGTTCTATACCATTAAAATTTGCTTGCGCAGATGTTATACAATCTCCGGTATAAAAAGGAGTAGTTGTATTTGCCCGGGCTGCATATTCAAATTTGGCTTCAGTAGGCAACCTGCAACCCATCCATTCGGCAAATGCATTTGCATCGAACCAGGTTACTTGTGATACCGGCATATTTCCGCGTTTAAATCCCCAGGGGGTTTCTCTTCCTGTGGCCTCACAAAATAAATCATATTGCTCATAGGTAACGCAATATTTACTCATTTTAAGGGCGCTCAGTGTAACTTCGTGTTGAATTTCATCATCCTTTCTTCCTTCCTCATTATTAGGACTTCCCATCATAAACGTACCTCCGGGTATATTTACAAATTCAATAATAGGTTTCTTTATTGAAAGATTTTTGGCGCTGGTGTTTTTTTCAGTATTTGTTGTAATAGTTTCAAATTGCTTTGTAATTTGAATTTGTGGAGTATTATTATAGATTTCCTGTAATTTCGAAAGGTTATCAGCATCAAGCGATTTCATTAATTCACTTATTCTATTCAGCGTTTCTATGTGTTCCAAGGTTAATTGCATGTCGTTTTCAAAAGCATAATCCAAAATTGGTGAATATTGATAAATTGGATATTCGGTTCCCAATATCGATGCCAAATCTGTACAAACTTTCCCTACTATCGAAATAACTCCCGGATATTGGCCAGGCATCCCAAATAAGTTGGGATCTATTTCATTCTTTTGCAATTTTAACCATGCATCGTAACTAGAGTCAAATTTATCCCTGCTAAAATCAACCTTACCCATGCTGGGATCCACAAGCATCCAACGCTTGTTTTTTTCATTCCATACTTCACAAATTGTGTGACTCGTATGAAAATCAGGAATTATATAAGTAGCATGGCCAGCACGAACCCTGGCAGGAATACCGTGATATTTTAATATTGATGCCAGTAAAATTGCATTATGCCGGCAACCTAGTATTAAGCGATTTTCTGGTTTACGGTTATTCACTAAACCAGAGGTGTCATAGGATAGTAGCCCCTCCAAAATTGATTTAACTGTTGGATACATTGAAGACTCATCCTGTCTTCCTTCAGGTATTTGATCGCGGTATCTTGGCAATTCAGCATAGGGATGAATAAACTGGGATTTTATTAAACTGCAAAGCTCTGGTAAAGAATCAGGAAGGTTTTCATACAAATATGCATATTTTCCCGGATCGGTAAAAGAACTATACTGACGATAGAAGTTTAATACCGAACCGTCATCTTGTTCAAAATTGTAATTCAGAACTTGTACATCAGATTTTTGTATGCTGTTTTGAGCGTAACTAAATTCCATCAGTATGGAAATCATTAAATAAAATAATACATGTTTCATGTTTAAATATTTTAAGTAGTTAATATTATTAACCAAATCGATAAAAAAATTATTTGGGGGGATTAATATATTTTTTCAGGGTTTTGACATAGGTTTCAAATGCCTCTATTCCTTTACTTGTAATTGATACCATAGTGTTAGGGTAATTATTTTTAAACGTTTTTTCAACTTTGATATATCCGGCATCCTGCAGCTTTTTTATCTGTATACTGATATTACCTGCAGCGGCTTTGGTTTCCTCCTTAATGTGTGTAAACTCCACTTTTTCAGAGGTCACAAGCATCGAAATAATTGCCAACCGCAATTGTGAGTGTAATAAAGGATCTAAATCTTTGTACATATCACTATTCTTTTGCTGATTTTAAAAAATATCCTGGTATCAGATAACCGCAGATTATAGCCACACCAACAATTAATGCTATATATTCGTTGGATACAAATGTTGTAGCAATACTGAAAATAAAAAATGCCATACCTCCAATTGTGAGAGGCCTAAACTTAATAAGTAGCCCTGATGTAGTAGTTGCTATGCCTGCTATTAACAACATTATTGGTGGTGGGGCTATTTCCAATTTAATACAAAGTATAATTGCAATAAAAAAGGAAGCCGCAGTTACT
>JABMQB010000832.1 GCA_013203525.1 Mariniphaga sp. | reverse complement strand
AAGAAAAAATGAAATACCCAATTCCATGGGTTTCAGGTCGCCAACATTAACGATCCATATTCGGTCAACTCCATGGCGGTATGCGAGGTTCATTTGCTCCCAAATGCGTGGCAGCGGACTAACATTTAACCATTTATAATTTCGGGGACCACCAACATAATCAAAATGATAATATATCCCATACCCTCCTGAACGGGGAAGGTCATCGGGACGTGGCAGTTTACGTATATTCCCCCAGTTATCATCACACAACAATAAAGTTACATCATCGGGGACACGCATTCCTTCATCGTAATAATCCTGAACTTCTTTATACAGTGCCCAAAGTTGTGGCGTTTCTGAAACATCTTTACCGGTGACATCCGCAATTATTTCCCGTTGGTCTGCAACGATTTTTTCCAAAAGGGCAACATTAGTTTCCTGGCTCATTCCCATATCTCCATCGCCACGCATAGCCATGTTAATAATAGTTTCCCTATTTCCCATCCGCTCAATTCCCTCGGTCCAGAATTCTCGTAACTGCTCCGGATTAGTTTCATAATTCCATTCACCGCCTCCCCAGGGCTTCCATTCCTTGTGGGCTCTGTTCATAGGTTCATGGTGCGAACTTCCCATAACAATGCCCAGTTCATTAGCAAGTACCGGATTCACTGGATCGTTGGCATTAAATGCAGCCCACCACATAGCTGGCCATAAATAATTTCCTTTTAAACGAAGTATCAATTCAAAAACATGTTCATAGAAAAGATGGTTAAAACCGCCATAATTTTCTACTGCCCAGCGCCCAAGGGCAGGTTCTTCATCATTAAGAAAAATGCCCCGATATTTTACTTTTGGAGATCCCAGGTTATATCGGCCTGCCTTTATATATAATTCCGATTGTTTTTTGGGTGGAACATCAGACCAGAAATGCCAGGGTGAAACACCAATCTGTCGCGACAGGTCGAACATCCCATAAATGGTTCCGCGCTTATCACTTCCAACAATTACCAGAGCTTTATCAACACCCCTTATAGGTTGATCCACTACAACAATTAATGAAGCTTCCCATTTTCCTTTAATATCATCTACATTTATTTTTCCATCCTCAACTAATTGGTCAATCAAACTGCTTTTACCAAGGGTTCCAATAATTACAACTTCAGGAGTTGGTGGTAATTCACCCATCAAAATTCGTGGTTTAACACCGGAAACTTTTTCGATATCTCCCTGAAGATAACCAGCAATACGAATAACGCCCGAAAAATCGTTAGCATCCAGATAAAGGGGAGCTGTAACCCCAATAGAAGATAAAACAAAATCTTCAGGGTTTAATTGCTCAGTAACATACGAAGTTGCCAGAAGATTCTTTTGTTTTACCGCTGAAAAACCGGTAAGGTTTAATAACAACAGTAAAGTCAAATTAACAATACTCAGCGATAAAGGCTTAATAAAAAAAGATTTGATTAATCGTACATAATTGGGGCAATACAGCAATAAATTTTTATTCATTTTGGTTTAGATTTTAATCTGAAATTGTTCAGCATCCAAGATACAATTTTTTATCCAAATGTGCCTTTCCGATTCGTCATCTAAATTTTCCCATTCAGCTATCCAAATGCCCCTTCCGGGATAAATTAATTCATGGATTGAATAAACCATCAGATATTTGATTCATAATTAATAAAACCAAAGCCATGAAAACAATTTATACAATATTATTTCAATTCCTGATAATTTCAGCCTTTTCACAGGTCAATATTTCAGGGACTGTCTCGTCCCAATCAGGAGAACCTATTGCCGGGGCAAACCTGTTTATACAGGGATCATATGATGGTAGTACTACCGATAGTCTTGGGCAATTTCAATTTAAAACCTCACTTTCCGGTACTCAAATGCTGATTGCCAGTTATGTGGGATACGAAACCCAGGGTATTAATCTCGAAATCGTTACTGACATCAGTAATATGAATATTATGCTAATAGATAATGTAAGTGAACTAAACGAAGTTGTGATTAACGCTGGCACATTTGAAGCGAGCGATAAGAAAAAATCGGCAGTTTTAAATTCTATTGATGTCGCAACAACAGCCGGTGCCACCGGCGATATTTATGGCGCATTTGGCACCATGCCTGGTTCGCATAAAGTTGGTGAAGAAGGAAGGCTTTTTGTTAGAGGTGGTGAAGCATATGAAACCAAAACCTATATGGACGGAATGCTTGTAAGTTCACCCTACTATTCAAAATTACCCGACCTGCCCACCAGGGGAAGGTTTTCGCCTCTGTTATTTAATGGAGCCGTATTTAGCACCGGAGGTTATTCAGCAGAATACGGACAGGCATTATCATCTATTGTTTCATTAAATACTGTTGCCCTCGAACCTGAAGACAAATCAAGTATTTCTGTAATAACAGTCGGTGTACAGGGTTCACATGCTAAAAGATGGGAAAATACTTCATTGGCAGTAACTGCAGATTTTCTTCATCTTGGATTATCAAACAGGCTATTCAAACAAAATATTGAATGGTTGAAAGATCCGGTTACAACCGGATCGACAATGATGTTCAGGCATAAAACCAGCCAAACCGGAATGATTAAATCATTTGGAAGTTTTAGTTACAACACAAGCAGTTTACAAAACAATAATTTTCAGGAATCGGTTTTACAGGATATAACATTAAACAATGCAAATGCCTATATAAATACAACATACAACGAAATGCATGGTGAAAAATGGATGATTAATTCGGGTGTCTCATATAATCTCGACAATGAAAAAACCAGGATTGACAATGATCAAATTCTATTAGTCAGAAAAAGTGGTCAGATAAAAGCTTGCTTCACCAACTTTACTACCAATAAAATCAAAACAAAAATGGGTGGCGATTTTATTTTCAACAATTACAGGCAGGAAATAAAAATGGATGGAAATTTTACATTACCATTTAAAAACAACCAGCTTTCAGCCTTTATTGAAACCGAAATAAAAATTAACAGCATATTCGCTATCCGCGCAGGAGGAAGAATTGAACACAGTTCGCTTTTACAAAAAACCAAAGTTATGCCCCGAATATCATCTGCCTTAAAGACTGGGAAAAACAGCCAGTTATCAATGGCTTTTGGAACATTTTATCAAAATCCACAGGACGACTATTTAAAATTAGCCCCTACCCTTTCACCCGAAAAATCGACACATTCGATATTAACCTGGCAATACAAAAAAAATACCCGCACATTACGGATTGAAGCATACAGTAAAAAATATTCGAACCTCGTAAAATTCAAAGAAGAATATTCGGCTGAGCCAAATAACTACGCAAATAGTGGGAAAGGTTATTCAAACGGCATCGATATTTTATGGCGCGACAAAAAATCATTCGATAAAGGCGATTACTGGATATCATACTCATGGAATGACTCACGTCGGAATTACAGGGATTTTAAATTGGAAGCAACACCTCATTATGTATCTGAACATAATCTGTCGGTTGTTTACAAAAGATTCTTCCAGAAAATAAACTCTATTTGGGCAGTCACTTATTCATTTGCAAGCGGCAGGCCATATTACAATCCTAATAATTCCGATTTTATGTCTGACCGGACCAAATCATATAACGATATGAGTTTAAGCATAACACACTTAATGTTCATATTTGACAAACAGGCGGTCATTCACCTTGTTGTTAACAATGTTTTAGGTTTTAATAATATTTACGGATACACCTTTAACAACACACCCGACAACCGGGGAATTTATCATTCACAACCAGTTACACCACCATCAAAAAGGATGATAGTTGCGCTTGTTTCATTTCAATTATAAGAAAATGAGACAGCAGATATTAGATACTGGATTCTTGGTTCTTGGTTCTTGATATAACAACAAACTTTTAAAATATATTATTATGAAAACAAATCTTACACTATTATTGACAGTATTAATTATGAGTTCATTAAGTGCACAAAATCAATATATGCAGGCCATGAACGAAACGATTATCAAAATGAACAGCAATGAAAACCAGGCAGGTTTTCAAGAAGCAGCAAATACCTTTGAACGTATTGGCTCAATGGAAACAGAAGAATGGCTTCCTTCGTATTATGCAGCATATTCCTATATCATGATTAGTTATCAGGAGCAAGACCTTTCAAAAAGAGATCCATATCTGGATAAGGCCCAACAGTTCCTGGACAAGGTTTTTAAACATGCACCTGAAGAATCGGAACTATTTGCCCTACAGGCTTTCTTATATCCCTCACGAATGACCGTTGATCCAATGGCACGCGGAATGGAATATATAGGATTATTGAATGAGGCAATTGACAGGGCCATTAAATTGAATCCTGAAAATCCCAGAAGTTATTACCTAAAAGCTTTAATAACATTAAATATGCCCGAAGCATTTGGTGGTGGAGCCACTATTGCAAAACCAATTTTTGAAACTGCTAAAGAAAAATTTAATAGCTTTAAGCTTGAAACTTCAATCTCTCCAAATTGGGGAAAAGAGTTGAACGAGATGGAATTAAATAAACTATAGATTTATTACATTTATATTTAACTTTAAAATGTAACCGCCAATTTTATTTTAAACAAATTATGATGCTAATAGAAAAAACTGTAAAATCAATTTTCAAAATAATTATAATTCTTATTGCCCTTATTGTTATGGGTAATATGGTTGTTCTATTTTTGGTACCGCAATATGAATTTACCTGGAAACTGGTTCTTTCAAATTCATTAAGTTCAGTTTTAATAGGAGGTCCAATGGGTCTGGGAATTGTTTTAATTGTAAATAATCTGGAAAAAAAATACCCTTGGCTAAAAAATCCTGTAAAAAGGTTGATCTATCAGTTAATTTACACAATTGGATATTGCATTATTGTTATTGCATTAACAGCTTTATGGATGAAATATAAAAGCACGGATAACATTTCTTCGGAAATAATCTGGGAGAATAGCCTATTTATGATGAAGATTGCATTTAGTTTCCTGATTATTTCTATGTTAATTACTAATGCCGTTTCATTTTTTGTGAACTGGAAAAAATCGGTTGTAATGCAGGAGCAGCTGAAACGTGAGCAGCTCGACCTTCAATATGAAACATTAAAAAGCCAGGTTAATCCACATTTCCTTTTTAACAGCCTGAATTCGGTAACATCACTAATTAAAAAAGATCCGGACAAAGCAATTGATTTCGTAAAAAAACTCTCCGAAGTATTTCGCTATATACTTGAACAAAAAGACAATGAAATAATAACAATCGATTCTGAATTAAATTTTCTTGAATCTTACATCTTTCTTCAGAAAATACGGTTTGGCGGAAATCTCATTGTAAATATTGATGTGAAAGATAAGAGTAAGTTAATAGTCCCCTTATCGTTACAAATGATTTTAGAGAATTCCATAAAACACAATGTTGTTTCAAAGGAATTTCCATTAACGGTTGATATATTTTCGAAAGATGATACTTATCTGGTAATAAGAAATAACCTAAAAAAGAAACCAGCATCCAATAGCAGTGGAATCGGACTTGAAAATATAAAATCGAGGTTTGAGTTTTTTACATCAAAACCTTTGATTATCGAAGAAAGTGAAGAATCATTTACAGTAAAAATTCCATTAATTAAGAAGTGATTGAGAGAATTAAGTTACTGTTTTAATAAATTATTCAGCACTATGTCATAGTGAGCTTGTCGAACTATGAGGATGAGTTAAATACATCATACTTCGACAGGCTCAGAATGACTTATTTAAATAGATATCTATTATAAAGAAAACTAATGAAAGTACTGATAATAGAAGATGAACAGCTGGCTGCCGAACGAATGGTAGAATTGTTGCAACTTTATGATAAAACCATCGAAGTTACCAGCATACTTGATTCTGTTAAAGATGTGGTTTTATGGTTAAACTCGAACCCAAATCCCGACCTTATTTTTATGGACATTCAATTATCCGATGGTTTGTGTTTTGATATTTTCAAAAAGACAAATATTGAATCACCGGTTATTTTCACCACAGCTTTTCAGGAGTATGCTATTAAGGCATTTAAAGTAAACAGCGTAGATTACTTATTAAAACCCATTGATTTTAGTGAATTAAAATCAGCCATAGAAAAATTCAGAAAGCATTTCCAGGCGGAAAAGGGAATCCCTGTATTACACGAAGATATAATCAATAGTGTAAAACAAATGTTGGAAAAGCCTCATAAAACCAGGTTTATTATTAAAATTGGTGAACACCTGCGCCCCGTAAAAACCGAAGAAATCCACTATTTTTTCAGCCTCGACAAAACTACTAACATATGTACATCTGATGCTAAATTATACATTATCGACTATTCGCTGGACAACCTGATGGAACTAATCGACAATGATCAATTCTTCAGAATTAATCGTCAAAACATTGTTAACCGCGATGCAATTTCTGATATTGTAATGTATTCAAAAAACCGGCTAAAAATAAAACTAATAACTGCAGGGCAGGAACCACTTATTATTAGCCGCGATAAGGTAAATTCCTTTAAGGTTTGGCTGGATGGATGATAAAAATTAGACCTTTGTTTAATAATTTTATCCAAAAATATCCCTTAACTTTGAATAATTCATAAAAAATCAAGAATTGGTTAATAATATTGGTTTAGGTAATGGATAACAAGCTGAATCAAATCATAAAATTATTTAAAGATAACCTGACTCTGTATTTAAGTATTAGTATTGGGGTGTTTCTTTTTGTACTTTTTTTCCAGCCTTTTATTCTTGACCGTTTCGATTTTAACAACCGATTATTATTTATAGCCGGATTAGGTGCAATTGTTTTTCTTTTTATGGTTTTAGTCAGGATTACTTTTAACCGCTTAATTCAAAAACATGGTCCTGATTATGTTTTGCCGGCATACCTGAGCGGCTTCATTATGTTGATCCTGAATTCGCTTGCTTTTACTTTCTATTTACGCTACGTAGGAAATGTTGAAATTACTTTCTACGTTATGTTTAAAATAATTGTTATTTGCCTTTCCCCTTCGGTTATTTTAAGGCTGTACGATCTATTTAAGGGACTAAAAGTTGTTAATGACACTCTCCAAAAAGAAAAAGGAATCATACAAACACAACTAAAAGAATACAAAGAAGATTACCTTAATAAAACCATAGAGTTTGTTTCAGAAAATAAGAACGAGCAATTAAAACTTCAGGTTTCAGATATAATTATTATTCAATCGGCCGATAATTATGTTGAAATTATATTTAAAGAACCAGATTCTATTACAAAGAAACTTATCCGTAACTCACTTAAAAATATAGAATTTCAATTAAAGCCCTTTTCAAATTTTATAAGGTGTCATCGAACCTGTATTGTAAATAAACATTATATTGAAAAACTGAACAGAAATTACCAGAAACAATGGCTAACATTGAAGGGAATTTCTGAAAAAATCCCAATCTCGCGCCAGTATCTATCAAAACTGCAGGAAATAATTGTATAGTTTGGGGCGAATGTCATCCAATCCAAAATTTTGTTTTTTACCCCTAAGCTGAATGATTTACCACTGATACCATACTTTTAATCCCTAATATTTGCCTGAAATTAAGCCAAAAAATAACTTTACTTCCATACATATGATTTAATACAATGAGAATTTTATTAGTATATCCACAGTACCCCGATACTTTCTGGAGTTACAAACATGCTTTACGATTTATCTCAAAAAAGGCAGCTGTACCTCCTCTGGGATTAATAACCGTGTCAGCTATGCTACCCGAGTCATGGGAAAAAAAATTAGTTGATATGAATGTCTCCCCTCTTTTAAATGATGATATTATTTGGGCCGATTATGTTTTTATCAGCGCCATGTACATACAAAAAGAATCGGTGGGCAAAGTAATTAACGAGTGTGTGAGAAATAAAAAAAAGCTGATTGCCGGTGGACCACTTTTTACACAAGAGTTCGACAATTATCCACAAATCAGCCATTTTATATTGAATGAAGCAGAAATTACATTGCCTCCTTTTCTTAATGATTTAGAATCGGGCTATCCGGAAAGAATCTACAAAACCGAAAAGTATGCCGACATGATGGTTTCGCCTGTGCCTGATTTCAAATTGTTATTAAAAAAAGATTATGCATCCATGAATATTCAAATATCGCGAGGATGTCCCTATGCCTGCGATTTCTGTGAAATAACTTCACTATTAGGGCACAAAGTGCGAATGAAAAAAACGGAACAGGTGCTTAAGGAACTCGATGCCCTTTATTTACAAAACTGGCGTGGCCCCGTTTCCATTGTCGATGACAATTTTATCGGGAATAAAAAAGAAATTAAAAACAACCTGATTCCGGCAATGAAAGAATGGATGGAAAAATATAACTACCCATTCACATTTAATACTCAAACCTCTGTAAATATGGCCGACGATGAAGAACTAATGGCTATGATGGCTGAAGCAGGTTTTAATTCAACATTTATCGGGATTGAAACTCCCGTTGAAGAATCGCTTAAAAGTTGTAATAAAGCACAGAACAGAAACCGTAACCTGCTTCATAGCGTTAAAAAAATTCAAAATGCCGGATTCCAGGTATCCGGAGGTTTTATAGTTGGTTTTGACAGTGATTTACCATCAGTTTTTCAACGCCAGATTGATTTTATCCAAAACAGCGGAATTGTTTCGGCAATGGTAGGTTTATTAAATGCGCCCAAAAATACCAGGTTATATAAACAAATGGAGGCAGAAAACCGGTTAACTAATGAAGCCACAGGGAGCAACACCGATAGTTCCATGAATTTTATTCCAAAAATGAACCGGAAAGAACTTTTGGATGGGTATCAAAAAATTCTTAAAAATATCTATTCAACTAAACCCTATTATAAACGAATCCGCCAATTCTTCCTGAACTATAAACGCCAGAAAATTAAACGTAAAAAGATCGATTTATCATATCTAAACGGTTTTTT
>JABMQB010000081.1 GCA_013203525.1 Mariniphaga sp. | reverse complement strand
TTTCCTTCAAATTTTTCATTGCTTTTACCTGGAGCAAAAGGTTTTGATTCTTCAACAAGAATTCTTTCGGAACCATGTGAGGCATTTTTAAAAGAATCAAGAATCAATTGGCTTTGGTTTTTTTCAACCTCAAAAAATGAGAATTTTTTCATCAGGTCGATTTTACCAATTGGGATATTGCGGTCACGGGTAGTTTCCTTGATTAAACCAATAAGGCTGGGTACATCAATTCCTGTTTTTGTCCCTAAATTGATATAAAAACGGGTATTTTTCCCCGAAGAAGCTTCTCTTGAAGGCAATTTCATTTCTCTATCCTCTCTTCTTTCTCCTCTTTCTCTTCTATCGCCTTTGTCTCTGATGTCACTTCTATTGCCTCTTCGTTCACTTCTATCTCTTCGCTCGCCTCTTTCTCTTCTATCACCTCTATCTCGACCGCCACTTCTATCCCTGTCCCTGCTATCGCTTCTTCCTCTTCCTTTTTGTTCATCAACATTCAGGTCGGGTGAATTTTTATAATAAGTAAGGAACCTGTTAAATTCTACCGAAACTACTTTTTTTATTAAATCTTCCCGGCTCAGCCATTCCAGTTTTTTATATACGTCGGGTAAAAATTGGTCAATTTGTGTTTCTTCAATTTCAACACGCTCAATTTTATCGATCAGGTTAAAAAGTTGTTTTTCACAAATCTCCCTTCCATTGGGAACCATTTTTCGTTCAAATGAAATTTTGGCCGATCTTTCAATTTCCTTGATTTTTCCTTTTTCGCGGGTATGAACAATGACAATTGATATTCCTTTTTTTCCAGCCCTTCCGGTACGTCCGCTTCGGTGCACATATACTTCAAGGTCATCAGGTAAATTATAATTAATAACATGACTGAGGCTATTAACATCCAGCCCGCGGGCAGCGACATCGGTAGCTACAAGTATTTGTAGGTTTTTGGCTCTGAACCGGTCCATAACCTGGGTTCGTTGAGGTTGCGAAAGGTCGCCATGTAATGCATCGGCATTATAACCACTTTGCATCATTTTATCAGCAACATCTTTGGTCTCGGCCCGGGTACGGCAAAAAACAATACAATATATTTTTGGATTGATATCTGCGATTCGTTTTAAAGCTTCAAAACGATCGCGGGCGTGAACCATGTAATATTCGTGGTTTACATTTACAGCTCCGGCATTTTGTTCGCCTACAGAAATTCGTTCCGAATCGGACATGTAATTTTTTGCCATGTTCGAAATTTCCTTCGGTATGGTTGCCGAAAAAAGAAATGTCCTTTTTTCTTTTGGAGTTCCTTCTAAAATAGCATCAAGGTCTTCCTTAAAACCCATGTTTAACATTTCATCGGCTTCGTCTAAAACTAACCATTTTATATTATCGACCTTTAATACTTTTCGTTTTATCAAATCAAGTGTACGGCCTGGAGTACCAACAACAAAATGAACACCTCTTTTTAGCGCTCTTATCTGAGGTTCGATACTTGCACCACCGTAAACTGCTAATGCTTTTATCCCAGTTGAAAACTCCATAAATTTTTCAAGGTCCGAAGTAATTTGCAGGCAAAGTTCACGGGTTGGGCACAAAATTAAACTTTGTACATTTCGGTTTTCCTTATCCATCAGTTGAAGCATGGGTAAACCAAAGGCGGCAGTTTTACCTGTGCCAGTCTGAGCCATTGCTATCAGGTCTTTTTCTTCGTTTAAAATAAAAGGTAAAGTTTTTGCCTGGATGGGGGTAGGCGTAACAAATCCCATTTTGTCAACTGCCTTTAAAATGTCTGGATTAAAACCAAACTCATTAAAATTTTCTATCATAAAACTAAATTCTGAAATTAAAGCACCTTCCGTTTCCGGTAGCTTCAATTAATTAATAACTATGCACATCGGGTAATTTCCTTACCATGTCGCTTTAACCGAACTGTGCTTAGTGCCCTAATTACGGAACTCCTGTTTTATGTTTTTTTTCTTACTAAACAACTCTTCGGTATGTTGTGCTAAAATGCCTGCCAGCTACAATATTATTAGCTATAAGGGCTTTTTAAGCGGCGCAAAGGTAATTTTAATTACCAGACAAGCACCACTTTGTTTTATTTATCTTAAAAAATTAATATTGCAACTTTATAATGCCTGCTCAAGGTCATAAATCAAATCATCGATGTTTTCAATACCTACCGACAAACGAAGTAATCCGTCTTTAATTCCTTCTTTTTCTCTTTCTTCTTTACTTAAATGCCTGTGTGAAGTTAAGGCTGAGGCACAAATAATTGTATCAACTCCTCCCAGGCTTCCCGATGGACGGATAAGTTTTAACCGTTTTTGAAATCCAATAATATCAGAATCTGATAGTTCAAAAGAAAGCATACCACCAAATCCTTTCATTTGTTTTTTCGCTAATTCAAATTGTTCTGAATTTTTTAATCCGGGGTAATATACTTTACCAATCTTTTTGTTTTCAGATAAAAATTCGGCAAGTTTCCCTGCATTTTCATTTTGTTTTTCAACCCTTACAAAAAGCGTTTTAATACTACGTTCCAAAAGATGGCACATTTGTGCATTCAGGCTTCCCCCAAGATTGAGTGCTGTTGGTTTGATTTTATCCATGAGGTATTTTGATCCTACAACAACACCAGCTTGTATATCGCTGTGACCGCTGAGATATTTGGTTGCGCTGTGTAAAATCAGGTCGATCCCAAAATTTATAGGATTCTGGTTAACCGGTGAAGCAAATGTATTGTCGATTACAGAAATAAGCCCATGCTCCTGACAGAGTTTGGCAACCAATTCAATATCGGTTATTTGTAAAAGTGGGTTTGAAGGAGTTTCGATATAAACAAGTTTGGTTTCGGGTGTAATTGCCTGTTCAAAATTTTTGGTTGAATTGTTATCTAAAATTGTGAATTTAATTCCAAACTTTTCGAGGTCGTTTGTTACCCAGTTAAAAGTTCCGCCATACAATCCTTTTTGAAAAATAACATGGCTTCCTTTTTTAAGAAACGAGAGTAAAGTAGTGCTTATGGCAGCCATGCCCGATGAAAAAATAATGCCATCCTCTGTATTTTCCAGAGCTGCAACTTTTTTGGATAAAGCTTTTTGATTTTTTACATTAAAATACCGTGGATAAGCCATTTCATCCTGATCAATATATCCAAATGAAGTTGAAGGATATATTGGAGTGTTTGTTCCCTGGGTATTTTTATCAAAATAGGTTCCGGCATGAACAGCAAGGCTTTCAGGTTTTAGGTTTTTCATCGTTTATTTTTTAGTTATATCCTCACACAAGCAAGAGTATCACTAATATACAAATATTTTATATTTTGATTTGGAAAGAGACAAAAAAGCCGGTTAAAACCAGCCATAATTTAAAGTAATATTCACATAGTTTAAACGAAAGAACCGGTCTTTTAGAAGAGACCAGTTCTCTTGCTGCCAGCAAATTCATAATATAAAGTTCAATGTATAATTATTGAATTCTTTCAGTCTTTTAGTTAGCACTTTCAATTGCTTTTTTTATTTCATCAACAACCCTTTTCCAGGCAACTGCCTTATTTGTAGAGGATGAAATAATATTTGCTTTATCCGGAGAAGTGAGTTTTGCAAAGGGAGCAGTTTCCCAATCGCAATCTTCAACAATTACAGGAATTACAACAGCTTCATTTGCTTCATGGCGTTCCATTGCCCTTGGCATTTCTTTCTCCCATATATAATCTGTTTTTGCAAAGTTTTTGCTTACAAGAAATACAATTACATGTGCAATATTTAACTCATGCATTATTTTTTTATGCCAGTCAGAACCAGCAATTAATTTTCTATCCGTGAATACTTCCAGGTG
>JABMQB010000831.1 GCA_013203525.1 Mariniphaga sp. | reverse complement strand
GTCTTTTTAATTAATTTTTTACTCTAACTTTGCATCGATTTTTTGACCGGGGTATTTATTTTGCGTCAAAAATAAACAATAAACTAAGATAATACTAATTTGTAAAAATGTGTTAATTTATTTTAACACTTTAGATAAAATTTTTTAGATATGAAGAGCTCCAAAGAAATCAGAAATGCATTCCTTGATTTTTTTAAAGAGAAACAACATCAAATTGTTGGTTCGGCGCCAATGGTGGTAAAAAATGACCCAACTCTGATGTTTACCAATGCGGGGATGAATCAATTTAAAGATTGGTTTCTGGGCAATGAACCATCAAAATGGAATAGGGTTGCCGATTCGCAAAAATGCTTGCGTGTTTCTGGAAAACATAACGATTTAGAGGAAGTGGGCCATGATACATACCACCATACTATGTTCGAAATGTTGGGAAACTGGTCATTCGGTGATTATTTTAAAAAGGAAGCTATTGAGTGGGCTTGGGAACTACTTGTTGATAGATTAGGGATTGATGCCAACCGTTTATATGCATCGGTTTTTGAGGGTTTTGCCGGTGAAAATCTGGAAAGGGATAATGAAGCTGCAGGTTACTGGGAGAATTTTTTGCCTAAAGAAAGAATCCTTGATGGAAGTAAAAAAGATAATTTTTGGGAAATGGGCGATACAGGTCCATGTGGTCCTTGTTCCGAAATTCATGTTGATTTAAGAAACAAAGCTGAACGTGAAAAAATACAAGGAGGTGAACTGGTTAATAAAGACCATCCGTTGGTAATTGAAATTTGGAACCTTGTATTTATTCAGTATAATCGTAAATCGAATGGTAGTTTGGAAGAATTGCCTGCCAAACATGTCGATACAGGAATGGGATTTGAAAGGCTTTGTATGGCTCTTCAGGGTGTTAAATCAAATTACGATACCGATGTTTTTCAGGATATAATTAAGGTTCTTGGAATTCTTTGCAACAAAAAATATGGTGAAAACGAAAAGGCTGATATTGCAATGCGGGTTGTTGCCGACCATCTTCGTGCTGTTTCGTTTGCCATTGCTGATGGGCAATTGCCTTCGAACAATAAGGCCGGTTATGTAATCCGTCGGATTTTAAGGAGGGCTGTACGTTATGGTTATACTTTCCTCGAATTCCGTGAAGCTTTTATTTATAAGTTGGTTGAAGAATTAATAAATAATTTGGGTGATGCATTTCCTGAACTTGCAGCTCAGCAACAACTCATCGAAAAAGTTATAAAAGAAGAAGAAGAATCATTTCTTCGTACCCTGGCTACGGGAATCAGATTAATGGATGACCTTGTTAAAAAAGCAAAATCAAATAATTCTAAAAGTATCAATGGGAAAGATGCTTTTGAACTTTATGATACATTTGGATTTCCGCTCGATCTTACTGAATTGATTGCCCGTGAGAACGGGCTAGAGGTTGATGTCAAAGAATTTGAGGTTGAAATGGGAAACCAGAAAAACCGTTCACGGAATGCAGCAACCCTTGAAACTGACGATTGGGTGGAGTTGAAGAAAATAAATAAATCGGAATTTATTGGATACGATTTTTTTGAAGCAGATATTCAAATTGCCCGGTATCGAAAAGTAACTCAGAAGAAAAAAACTATGTTCCAGCTGGTATTTGATAAAACACCCTTTTATAGTGAATCGGGCGGGCAGGTTGGCGATACCGGATATATCGAGGCAAATGGTATTAAAACTTCTGTTATCGATACACAAAAAGAAAATAACCTGATTGTGCATGTAATTGAAAAATTACCTGAAAATCCTGAATTGAAATTTAAAGCAGTTGTAAGTAATTCAAAACGGATAAATACAGCCAATAACCATACAGCCACTCATCTTTTACATCATGCTCTTCGCAAGGTTCTTGGAACCCATGTTGAGCAAAAAGGATCGTTGGTAAATGCCGACCACTTGCGATTTGATTTTTCTCATTTTCAGAAAATGACCGATGAGGAAATTGAAAAAGTGGAAACTCTGGTAAATCAGAAAATCCGGCTAAATTCTTTTCTTGAAGAAAAACGGTCGATACCTATGGATGAAGCTAAATCGATGGGGGCAATGTCGTTGTTTGGAGAAAAATATGGCGATGAGGTTCGTGTTATTAAATTTGGTGAATCGGTAGAACTTTGTGGTGGAATTCATGTTCAGGCTACCGGTCAGATTGGATTATTTAAGTTTGTTTCGGAAAGTGCTATTGCCGCTGGTATCCGAAGGATTGAAGCTATCACAGCTGAACGAGCAGAGAAATTTGTAAACGATCAGATTAAAACACTTAAAAGTATTAAAGAAACCGTAAAAGGTTCAAAAGATATTATTGGAAGTGTAATGGGTTTAATTAAAGAAAACTCCGAACTTTCAAAACAGCTTGAAGCATTCGGTAAAGAGAGCTTGAAAATATTGAAGGCAAACCTTAAAAGCAAAGTATTACTCGAAAGAGGAGTCAATATTATTGCCGACCAGGTTGAAGTCGAGAATGAAGCAATGTTAAAAGACCTTGCTTTTCAGCTTAAAAACGAAGTAGATAACCTATACCTTGTTTTGGGTGCAAATATTAAAGGTAAACCAAACCTTTTAGTAATGATTTCTGAAAATCTTGTTGCTGAGAAAAACCTGAACGCCGGGCAAATTGTTCGTGAAGCAGGAAAAGAGATTAAAGGGGGCGGTGGAGGCCAGCCATTTTTTGCAACTGCCGGCGGAAAAGATATTAATGGAATTCCGGCGGCAATTGAAAAAGCTTTGTCGTTTTTACGGTAGTTCCGATAACTCACGGCGTGACTTCAGGTCACACCGTGAGTTGCCTGAAAAGGCTATTTTACAACCAGTTTCCCTGTAATAATTTCATCTTTGTAGAAAACCCTTATATAATAAATCCCTTCTTTCCAATCCTGTGTTTTTATTTTGTGCTTGTTGCCTTTAAGTTTTACCTTTTTCTCTTTTAATACCTGTATTTCAGAATAAACTTCAACTTCCCACTCTGCATCCTCGTCAAATTCAATATCTTCCAATGTGGCTTGGAGGGATATTGTAGTTTCCCCTGCTGTTGGATTAGGCGATAAAACCATGGAATACATACCTCCGCAATAACCGCTTCCAAAATAGTCAGAGATTATTCTAATTGCACCACAACTTGAACAACAAGTAGAAGCATCTACCATAACATTTCCCCCGGGAGTAGAATTAGTATAGATTGAGATCATATTGCTCCAAGTATAATTGACAGTCCATGCAGCAGGGACAGTCCATGAATAATTGGAAGTACTGCAACCTGAATTATTATTTACATAAATATGATAATGAGTATTGGGGCACATATATGAAACAGGTGTTCCGCCTGAAGTATATAATGAGAAAGAAACATCTTCATAATCAGGTCCATCAATATAAAAAGATTCCAGGTTTTTAATTGTTGTTCCAGAAGGTAAATCAGAAACATCAGCTTTCACATACCCAAGTCCACGACTATAAGCACCTGATGTTGCAGTAGTTGAGTAGGAGCTGCCACCAACACTGACTTCTGATCCAGTCCAACTATAATCTGCTCCTGAAATATTCACAATCGAAAATGTTTCGGCATCCGACGAACACATATAATCAGGACCTGAAATCGGTACTTCATAATACGTAAAACTCGGATTCTCATATGGACAGTCAGTTCTTCCATGGCGGTAAAGTGGCCATGTACCCCATTTGGATTTAACAACTCCTGTTTGATCGGTTGTTATTGCCGAGTGGTTAGCACTAGTGCCATAAAACAGTTTTTTATAGTTACCTATTGAATAAGTTGAAGAATATGAATCATTGGTCCAATATTTGGAAAGATTAGAACCTCCATATTCATAGTTCATCCAACAGTCTCCAGAATTACCTCCGTCGCTTACATGCCAGGCATAAGAATGGCAATTATAATTGGAAGTTGCCGCCCCTATACGGACTGCCCCAGAGTTATTATCATCTATCCAATCAGCTGCATCCGCTTCCCAAAGGGCTATCCAAGTTGGATTATCATAATCACTTAACACATAAACAGTTTGATTCATTGGAGTCTTAACGGTTCCTTGTGCATTTGTAATAACATTAATTGATATTAATAAAAGAATAAAGGATAAATTTAGGATATAATATTTCTTTTTCATTGTTTATAGTTTTTTAAAATTTTCGGATAAATTCATTATTATATTAATTATATCTGAATCCAGGATTTTTATATAATCAATAAAAATCCTCATAGATTCATTATTTTCATATTCCTCTATTAAAGGCTGGAAGTTGTCGTTATACATGATCCTGGCTAAAATAGCCAACGAAGTTTGTATTCCAACTATATCATAATATTCCATATTATCAGTTTTAGTTTTTTGGATTTCAATAGCCATTTGAAATAATTCAATTTTTTCGGATTGTGTTAAATCTAAAAGAATTTCATTTTGGGTAAGAATTAATTCATACCTGATAATGTTGTCCATGAACCGTCCATTTTCAAGGTCAGTATAGACATCCCATTCCCTTTCAAAATTTAATCCTGAATATAATGCCATTAAAACGGTGAATTTATCCTCCCGCCTCCACAGTTCTTCAAAACCATTACACATGGCTTTAACTTTGTCGAATCCGCCCTGAAGGTGTGAATGAGTCCAAATAATTCTCATTTCCGGGTAATAAATACATGATTCAACTAAATCCCATGTGGAAATACATTCAAGAATGGACTCTGGAATTTTGTATAGTTCTATTGATTCTTCAAACGACTTTCCCTTTGCTTTTTCTTCAGGATACACATAAACGCCGTTGTCAAGCTCGTCACATGGATTTTTATGACAACCTGCCAGATTTAATATCAGAATAATTAGTATTACACTCTTACAATTTCGCATTTGTTAGTTTTTTTTCGCAAACTGAAACAATTTTATCAAAGATTTCTTGATCGGTTATTATTCCATAATCTATAAATAGGTTAACCTTGTGATCGCCAAAATCTTTTCTTAGTTCAGATAGATCACTATTAAAAAATCTACCCATAAGTAAAACATTAGTATTTAGCCCCATTGGTCCATAATATTGTTTAAGATTTTTTTTAATTTTATAATTTTTTGTTGATAATTTGAGTAGTTCATTGATGTCTGTAGAATTAAACTTTTTTAATATTTCAGTTTGCGCCATCAATAACTCAATATACGTAAATTTTACAATAAAACGACCTATTTCCAGATGAGAAGCATTTTTGCTAAAGTTATCAGGATTATAACTTTTATAGGTTCGTAGTAACTCTTGTCCTGCATCCTCCCTTGTTTCTAATTCTCTAAATCCGTTAAATTTTGACCTTATATAACTGTAACCTGATTGTATATCATTTCGGGTAAAGATTAGGCGCAATTCAGGATATTTTAAACATGTTTTTACAAGTTCCGAGGTACTTATCTTTTTTAAAATATTTGTAGGGATATTATATGCATTTAACTTATCCTGATATGCATCAAGGTTTTCCCATTCATTTGTTCCTGGCTTCACAGGGTATTCCCAAGTAATGTTTTCCTGGGCGAATGAAATTATTGGAATGGTTAATATTAGTAATATGATTAATTTTTTCATGTTATTCAATTTTTGATTTTTAAATTGGTTATTTTTGAAATGATTTATAAGGTTTCCCATTGCTTGCACAGCAAAATACCTTATGCCTCCCCGTGCGGGGAATTAACGGGGAGGCTTTTAAATTAACCTTGATAGTATTTTAGAAGATTCGGAATACATAATGTTTAGATGTTTTAGCGGCCTGCAGTATTAAGTTCGATGCAGGGGATTTTCTATTATAAAATTAAAACAAACTAAATCTATTTCCAACTAAATCTATTAAAAAATGAAAAAAATCTATTTATCTGTAGCTTTAATCCTTTCTTTTTTTCTTTCTGGAATTTCACAAGAGTTGAAAATTAATGATGATGAATACCTGGAAATGCCGGGGTTGAATGTAATGGTGTTTTATGATGTTTATCCCGAAGGGCACCAGGGTGCGATTGGAATAATTCAGAATGGAACACGTG
>JABMQB010000830.1 GCA_013203525.1 Mariniphaga sp. | reverse complement strand
GGCCCAGGCCATTGGAAGCAACCGATACTCCAAATATTTCAGCAATGGGATTGGCAGATGCTTCTTATTTCCGTTTATCCAATATTACACTAGGTTACACGCTGCCAAACAGTTTGTTGTCTAAAATGAAATTAAGCAAGTTGCGTATTTATTGTACTGCTCACAATCCGTTAACAATTACAGATTATAAATCTTATAGTCCTGAGAAAAATCCGGGTGATTATCCAGAGGCTGTTTCTGTAGTTGGTGGTTTACAACTAACGTTTTAATTAATAACTTAAAATTCAATAGAAAAATGAAACATATAAAATCAATAATAATAGTTGCAATTTGTATTTTGCTGTTGCAAACTTCATGTGAAAGTTTTTTGGAAGAAACTCCAATAGACGAGATTACAGTTGATTATATCTACTCTTCAGTTGACGGTCTTGAAGTAGGAGTTAATGCTCTTTACAACAGACAAAGAAGAAACAATGTCCCTGGTCGTTGTGACCGAAACATTGGACTTGCTAATCTGATGTTGTATCTTGGAACAGATTTAGGGCATTTGAGGGGATGGTTTAACCCCTATGAATCTAATTTCCATACTGCTGCCAGATATCCTGATGGCAAATGGGTATTGTCGTACGAAATTATTGACAGGGTCAATGCTATAATAAATTCTTCAAAAGACCTCGAACAAAGCGACAGGTTAAAAACAGCTGTTGCTGAGGCAAAAGTTATTAGAGCTGAGAATTACCTTGACCTAATTCGAATGTATGGAATTATTTTATTGGACACAACACATACAACTCCTGAAAATTATCAAGACGAAGTTGTATATGAACCTGCCAATCAGGCTGATGTTTATAAACTCATTGATAGTGACCTGGATTATGCCATCGCAAATTTGAAATATGATGTAGAATCAGGACGATATGGGAAAGGTGTAGCACGTCATTTAAAAGGGAAAAGTGCCATGTGGCAGAGCAAATGGAGTGAAGCTGTAAAACAGTTTGATGCAATAATTGAAGATGGACCATACCGTCTGGTAGATTTAAAAGATGTTTTCGGACAAAATCTAAATCATGAGGAAGCCATTTATGTATATCCTCGTGACGATGCATATGGTGACGATGATAATCTCGCAGGAGGTGATGATATCTGGATGTGTGGAATCTTTAATAATCGCTATTATGAAATGTCAACTGGCGAATTGATTAAATCAGCTGAACTTGGCGGTCAGTCAATGGGGTGGATGTATCCCAATGATTATTTGCAATCGCTCTATGACAAGGATAACGATAAAAGATACACTACCTATTATTATCCGACAAAGTTATATGTCAACAATCCGGATCATCCAAACTTCGGGCAAGAAATTTCAACTTACGATGATAACTTTAGAAGATATCACTGGAGTTTAAAGAAATATCATGATGATGATAAACCGTTGAATTCCAATGGAACTTGGCACGACCTTTTGTATTATCGATTTGCCGAAACCTTATTACTCGGAGCAGAAGCGCACTGGAGATTGGACAATGAGAATCCAGGCAATGCCAAAGCTTTGGAATACATAAATATGATTCGTGAGAGGGCTTTTGGAAACTCGAATCATAATTTTACAGAGTTTACATTGGATACTTATTTGGAAGAATCGGCAAGGGAACTTGCTTTTGAAAAAAACCGCTGGTATTTATTGAAAAGAACAGGATTACTGGTGGAAAGACAAAATATGTATTATACGAAAGGCTCAAACTCAGGCAATACGATAAAGATTCCAATGAAACCCTATATGGTAAATATGCCAATATCTCAAAGTCAGATTGACTTAATGGGTACATTTCCTCAAAATGAAGGTTATTAGTTTAGTTAGTTGAATAAACAATAGGTGCTCAGGTATTTTTTGACCTGAGCACCTTAATTATGATAGATATAATTAGCGTCCCTGTTAATTAATTGAACTTGAATTCATGTTTGTATCAAAATCATTGTTGTCAAAGCTATATTCCCTTTCTTATCAATGCCCAAAAGATTCAAATAGGGATAAAGATTGTCCATTTTTGGAAATAGAACATCTTTCATTTCAAGAAAAGTTAATCTTCATTGACAGACTGGATGGAAAGAAAAAAACAGCGATTTTAAAACATCATGCAATTTGCACATGCTCTATATAATTCATTATAGAAGGATTCGACATGCTAATGATTTAATATTTAGATAATTAAACAAATACAAAACATCATGGGAAATAAAGTAAAATCTCACATATTCTTAATCTTTTTTGTTGTCATTTTCTGTAATACATTGTTTGCAACCAACTATTATATTGATAATACAGTTGGTAATGACTCAAATACAGGGACGTCTACAACTGCTCCCTGGTTGAGCTTTGCAAACATAAATAATACTGTATTTCAACCCGGAGACTCAATATTATTTCGGGCAGGGCAATCATGGTCAGGAATTTTAAAACCTAAGGGCTCTGGGGCGAAAGGTCTCCCAATTACCATTTCAAAATATGGTAAAGGTTCCCGGCCTGCGATAAACGGCGATCAGTCTTCAAATTGTACCGTACATCCAGGTTTAAAAAAAACCTGCGCCATCCTTCTATACAATCAAGAATATTGGGTTATTCGTGATTTAGAAATTACCAATTATAGTTCGAAAGAAGAATTAGGAAAAACAATAAATGAATGGGAAAATGACAATGTGACTCTCTTTGCCAATGTGCATCATCCACCGCAAATAGAAGAGGAAAGTACCAATTCACAAAAGAATAGTATTCTGGTTGAAGCGAATAATATGGGAGAAGTAAACTCATTGCATTTTATCAATTTAGAAATACATGGTACGAATGGTTTAAACACTTTCCCAACAAAAACTGGAGGTAAGGCAAACGGTGGAATTT
Source organism: Mariniphaga sp. (assembly GCA_013203525.1). Lineage (GTDB taxonomy): Bacteria > Bacteroidota > Bacteroidia > Bacteroidales > Prolixibacteraceae > JABMQB01. The sequence continues at coordinate 6,046 of JABMQB010000830.1, read as the reverse complement.
ACATTTGCGTCCACAATCTGGGCGAAGATATTCCTACTTATTACGATGATATACTTATCGAAAATTGTCATATCCATGATGTTGACCGGACGGGAATTGCATTTGATTCTGATTATAATGATAGAACACTCACTACAAATATTAATTGGACCCCCTGGACAAATGTGATTGTACGAAATAATTTTTTTGAAAGAACAGGAGGTACTGGTTGTATTTTTAGAATGGCTAAAAATGGTTTAGTTGAAAAGAACACCTTTGATCATTGTTCAATAAAGGGATCTGGCATGGGGATTTTCAATTTCAATACAGATAATGCCATAATCCAATACAATGAATGCAGATATACAAAATACAATGTTGGCGATATTGATTTTGGCGGACTTGATAGTGATTTTCAGACTAAAAATACCATCATTCAATATAATTATTCACATAATAATGATGGGGGATTTTTAATAACAGGGGGCCCAGGTGATAAGCACTTTAATGACAGTACAATAGTAAGGTACAATGTATTTTTAAATAATGGCCGTGTTAATTACGATCCTAAACAAAATAGGATTGACAATGTACTCAGGATATCAGGTGGGGCAACTAACACTTTTATTCATAACAACATTTTTTATATTGGCGAAGAAATAAGTAAACGAGCAATTTTTTACCATAAGTTATGGGGAAAACGTTACTCTGATCAGGTCACTTATTTTAATAATGTAATTATCAATAAAGGAAGCGGCAATTATGTGGAACTAACAAAAAGTACAAACAACGTTTTCACAAATAATGCATATGATGGCAACTCAATTAACATGTTACCCAATCAACAAAATGCAATTCACAAAAACTTGCAAAGTTATTGGCAGGGTGAAGATAACTTTAGAATTGATAAAAATTCACCATTAATAGGGGCTGGCATAAATTTGATAGAAATGCCAAAACTGGACTATTACGGGAACTTGGTAAATGAGCACAAGAACATTGGGATTATCCAAAACATAAAGAATTACAAGAAATGAAGTATTATCTTATATCAATTATATTATTATCCTGCATTTTTAGTGGATTGGCGCAAAGTTCCTATGTTTCAAAAGTTTGGGTAAGTGACAACGGTAATGGTACTTATACTAATCCGATTATTCATGCCGATTATTCCGATCCCGATGTGGTTAGAGTTGATGATTATTATTATATGACTGCGTCAAGTTTTCATTCTGCACCTGGGCTTCCAATTATGCATAGTAAAGATATGATTAACTGGGAGCTCATTAATCACGCATTGCCTAGATTGACGCCACAAGATGTTTATGACATGCCCAAACACGGTAATGGAGTATTCGCTCCAAACATCCGTACTCATAATAATGAAGTTTACATTTATTGGGCCGATCCTGACTATGGTATTTATATGGTTAAAACCAAAGACCCATTTGGAGAGTGGGAGGATCCTGTATTAGTGATGGAAGGCAAGGGACTTTGATCCTACAGTTCTTTGGGATGATGATGGAAAAGCATATCTGGTGCATGCCTATGCTGCCAGCCGTTTGGGAGTGAATAGTCTGCTCATACTATGGCTGGGATTCAATTGATTACAAAATCCACAAAGGAATGAATGCAGAAGCAGAAGAAAGCACCGTAATGTATGCAAAAAAGAAAAGGACTGCTAAAAATCCTGGAATAGAACTGATGATTACTGCAATGTTACATAAGACAAATGATAGCAATTGGACAGAAGAAGAGCTTTCTCCAATTAAGAGTATCGAAATTCTTGAAATGACAGAGAATGGCTCACCTTGGGGAGCCAACATAACTATGAACAATGGTGAAAGATATGAAATTGATTTTAGGGATATTGATGGAAAAAGAACATGTTAAAAAATTAAATAGGATGACAAAAACAATTAATAAAAGCATATACCTTTCTGTTTTGGCCATATTGATTACACTAACTGCCTGCAATACAGAAAAAATAGACAATAAAAATGTATTCTATATTAATACCCAGAAAGATTTTGATCAGTTGTCAGGAACTGAATTTCCAGAAGGATCAAAAGTACTTTTTGCAAGTGGTACTGAATTCGAAGGGCAATTTGTACTTAAAGGAAGTGGTTCTGAAGAAAAGTCTAATATGGTTGGTACTTATGATCCTAAAAGCCGTCAGGTACTATACGAATGGGCAGAAAACAAGGCAGTTATAAATGGGCTTGGTAAAGTGGAATCTGCTATTTATTTATACAATGGACAGCATTGGGAAATCAATAATATCGAAATCACAAATACCGATGGTACATTGAACGATCAGGGGAAACTAAAGGGAATTTACATAGTCGCGGAAAATTCCGGAGTAATGAATAACATCACCATTAAAAACTGCTTTGTCCACAATGTTAACGGTCATGTGGGAGGAAAATGGCATGGTGGAATTCATTTACATGTGCTAGGGGATAGCATCAAAACCAAGTTCCATAAATTAATGATAGAAAACAACGTGATAAAAGATGTGGGTGGTGTTGGAATAGGAAACCAATCAAGTTGGAGAGATATCAATACAGAAAAATACTATCCCTGGACAGAGTTTATTGTTAGGGGAAATTTTATTGAACGTACAGGACGGAATTGTATAATTTTAAGAAATGCATTGAATCCGTTAATCGAATACAATGTAGCTGCAGCCAGCAGTCGTTTTGACACGGGGCATAGTATCGTTAATTTTAATACGATCAATTGTATTGTACAGCATAACGAAGCATACGGGAACGTTGGTCCCGCTAAAGAAAATGAAAGAGGTGGGTTTGATGCTGATTATAAATCTATCGGAACCATTATTCAATATAATTACAGCCATGATAACAACTGGTTCTGTGGAATTATGCGCAGGGGAATAAATACTGATATTACGATACGCTACAATATTAGTCAAAATGAATTATTGGGGTGTTACTTGTACGGATTTCCAACAGAATATGGTCTGAAAGATGTAAAAGTATATAACAATGTCCATTATTTCGGAAAAGGTAAAGGAAATAGAATATTTGTTGAAGGAGGCAAAGTAAGACATCCAATTGAGACGATATTCCAGAACAATATTTTTTATTTTGAGGACGAAGCAGACTGGGGTTTCAAACCGGAAAGCTCCTGTTTCTTTGATAGCAACCTATTTATCAATGTTTCTCCCAAAGGGTGTAATGCAATAACCTTAGATCCGATGTTTGTCGATCCTGGTAAAGGAAAAACAAATATTGATATGAGAGATCCGGAAAGACTTTCTGGTTATAGGTTAAAAGGTAATTCTCCTTGCATAAAAGCAGGTGTTAAAATCGAAAATAACGGGGGAAAAGATTTTTGGGATAACCCTTTACTAAACGCAAAACCAAACATAGGTGTATTTGGTAACCAATAGTTCTTTTTCCACTGATTATTTGAATAATTAAAAGAATAAGAAAATACAGCAATACAATTATTTAAGATTTTAAATTAATAATGGCAAAAACATAGGTTCGATTGGTATTGTAAAAAAATATGTGGATAGATAACCATTTATTAGTGATGGATTTTGAAGAAGTATCTTTGGATTAGCTGAACACATGTTATAAGCGCACGCAGGCACGAAGAAAATGCGGGCAAGGGTAGGGGTTAAACAATGTTCACGAACACACCAATAAAATGGACAATAATAGTGTTCGTAATTGGCATTTAGGAATTTGCCATGAAATAAGAAATACAAATTTTAGCAGATTGCAAAAAGCGCTGGGCGAAAATTTGGCGCGGGCGAGCGCTGGAATGTGGGTGGAAGCATTAAATTTTCTTGATTCTTTTGTTTACTTTTCTCATCAAGGAGAAAAGTAAATGCCAGTCCGGCACAAGGACAAATAATCATACAAATTCTAGAACTACACAGTTAAGCAAGTGTGCAACAATTTTTACCTACAAAACAATTATGTTAACTAAAATAATTCCTAAAAAATTGATGTACTGTTGCGTATTTGTAATAGAAAATAATATTGGTACTACAAGAGCTAAAAACTTTTTTTGGGAGGGATTTTGTATTTATAGCCGTGCGGCTATTTAATATAGTGTCGAATTATAGGAAAAACCATCATTAGAAGCACGAATTCTTAAATCTATGAGAATTGTGTAAAAATAAATTTAAGCACGGTTATTCGGATTAGCACAATTTAAAAGCGTGGGCTTTGTGTGTTCTATTTACTTGAGCGGTTTGGCGAAAGCGAGCGGAATAAAATGGAGCGAAGACTTAATATGAATTATAGGGAAAACATTTTGCCAAGGACTTGTAAACACTTTTACATAAAATCTTTGCCGATATATGACAGTGCCTGACATATATCTGATTTTATATAAACCAGCAAAGCTGGACGTACTATCTTGGGTATTCCAGAATAATCATTTGAACACGTTTGTCCTATAATTGATATTAAGTTAAATAGAATATATACAAAAAAACAGGAGTAATTTTTTACCCCTGTCCTAATATTTACATATTACTTAACAAAGAAGTCATTTCATCGTATTTTGCTTTCCATTTTGTTTCATCTCTTGGAATCATTCTGTAATACAAATTTTTAAGTGTTTCATACACTGATCTTTTTGTAACATCATCAATATCTTGAGGTTCTAATAATTCATTGCATTTTTCCATATGAGGTAATGCTTTATCCCACCACTGGTCACATTTACCAATTTCTTCCTCATACTTTTCATTTTCATTTGCTGGTACCTGAAGAGCAACTTCATGCTGCTCGACTCCTTTATTAAAATATAGTGCACCTAAATTAAAATATGAATTAAAATAGGTCTCATCTATTTCAATTGCTTTTTCATAACTACTAATTGCATCCTCAGTCCTGCCAAGGTTATCAAAAAGAGACCCTTGTGCAAAGTAAAACTGTGGATTGCCGGGATCTTGTTCAATAGCAACATTAAGGTATTTCATTGCTTCATCCCTTTTATTTGTTTGGAGATAAATTGAAATCATTTCAGTTAGCAGGTCATTATCTTCAGGATATATCTGAAAACCTTCCTGCAAATTTGATAGCGCATTAACAGTATCTTCCTGAAGCTTATACGCTGAAGCAATTAGCAAATATGTCCTACCTTCGTTATAACCATATTTTGCAACATCGCTATAATACTTAATTGCTTTTTCGTAATCTTGTGCATTGTATGCAGCCAAACCCGCATTGAAGATTATTACTGTATCAATCAAATCAGGATTATCAACTTTAAGAATTGAAATTTCATTTATTTCCAGACGCTGTTCAAAAGATTGTAATGCAAGTTTGTAATCCTCATTATTAAATGCATCAACAGCCTGATTAGATAAATCCTGTTGAAGAAAAGTTAATTTAATCATCAAACTTTTTTCAAACTTTCCTTTTTCATCTAATTCAACAGCTTTTTTGTAGGATTTTAATGCCTCTGTTAAAGGATCTTCTGCCAGTTTTTTAAAATTTTCATCTGTTGATTGAAATATAGCCTGGTAAATATCTCCCCTTACTTCCCAGGTTTTAGGCCAGGGTATCGATTTATTAGCTTTTTCATTACCAGGATCTACTGCTAATTCAATAGTTTCCAGTGCTTTATCAAGGCTTCCCGATTCTTTTAATGCTGTTGCACTGGAAACCTTTCCTTTTTGCGCAAAGCCTATACTTGAAATCAAAACTAAAGTTAAAAGGATAACTGTTTTTTTCATGGTTAAAAGTTTTATCATTTTTTTGTACAAATATATTATTAATTCCAATTCTCAATCTTATAAGTAACAATTAACTTTCATTATTTTCAGCATCAACATCCTCACCATTTGTATCTTCCTCTTCACTTTCGTTCCTGTAAACCCTGGCAACCGAAGCAATCTTATCAGTCTCTTTAAGGTTTATCAACCGAACACCTTGTGTAGCTCGTCGATATGTTGCAATCTTATTCACAGCTACCCTTATTGTAATACCCAATTGAGTAATTATCATAAGGTCATCTGAATCCTGAACTGCTTTAATTGCTACTAATGATCCGGTTTTTTCCGTAATACTAATTG
>JABMQB010000829.1 GCA_013203525.1 Mariniphaga sp. | reverse complement strand
TCCAAGCACTTTCCGCATCTTTGAAATAATTCATTATTTTCTGCCATCTGCTGGGACCTACTTTGTGAATTTTAGAAAGGGCTAGGTAGTATTTTAATTTGTCATTATCCATTTGCTCTAAATTTAGCTATTTTTGTTCATTTTAATAAAAGTATTTGACATTTCTGATTTTGGATTTAATTCTTTCGGATGGGGCGATACCCTTTTTACACCCGTTGGAAATAAACTGAAGGAATTTTCCATGGATATTGATATGCGTCCAAACATGAACCTTATTACGCGGGTTTCAGGCAAACTGGATACCTTATTAGGTGTTGTTAACTGGGAATTTCTTTCGCTTAATCCCGAAACAATGGATATTGAAGAAGATCCCTTTATTGGGTTCCTGCCGCCAAATATATCATCACCTGAAGGTGAAGGATTTGTAAGTTTTTCTATAGGATTAAAAGAAGGGCTCATCACTAATTCTGAAATTCTGAATAAGGCAACCATCGTATTCGATGCTAATGAGCCAATCATTACAAATGAATTTCTTAACACCCTCGACCTTGATGCACCCGAAAGTCAGGTGTATCCATTGGATGAAAATATAAAAAGCAATTTTAATGTAGCGTGGACTGGTTCTGACAATGGTTCCGGTATTAAAAACTATTCGATTTATGTGCTGGAAAATGATACCGCATTATATCCATGGATTATAAATACATCTAATATTTCAGAAGAATTCCATGGAGTACTTGGAACAAACTACAAATTTTACAGTATTGCCACCGACAATGTAAACCATGAAGAAGCTGAGCCCAGGCAGTACGATGCTGCAACAACTGTTACGGTCGACATTGAAGGATTTGAACTTGTTAAAGAAGAGTTAGCCGTATTTCCGAATCCTGTCAGCGATTATTTAAAAATTACACTTACAAATGCTCCTTGCGGAATGTACGTAGTTGAACTTGTTGAAATAAACGGATCATTGTTTCACTCACAAATTTACGATGATTTTGACCTTCAGGAAGGTATTAACTTAAATGTAAAAAACTATGAACCCGGACAATATATTTTAAGGATTGTTTATGGAAATAAAAATGTAACAAAGAAAGTATTAGTGCAGTAAGAAATATTTAAAAGGATTCCATCTCTTTAAAAAGATGGAATCCTTATTACAATATAGAAAGGGACGATCCGAAGTCATTAACTTCCAACTCCCATTTCATTCCAAAAACCAAAGCCAGGTTTCTTTTGTCATGCCCAGCTGGGAATCCAAAACATACCGGGTATTTATACTCGTTAACTGCATTTGATATTATTTCATATGCATCCATACCAAAAGCGGTTCGATTGTCTCTCATTTTTATAAAATCACCAACAACCAAGCCAGCAAGTTGGCTTAATTTTCCACTTTGCTTCAGGCTTTGGATCATCCTGTCGGTATGATATAAATGTTCACCAATATCTTCAATAAAAAGTATTTTACCCTTAACATTCAGTTCCTGCGGTGTTCCCAATAAACTATATACTATCGAAAGGTTACCCCCAACCAGTTCACCCCTTGCTATTCCAACCCGGTTATGCTCATCCGAATTTGTTTCATATACTGGTTTATTTCTTTCCAGAACAAAAAACAGGCTTTTTACACTTTCCGAAATTTTTGCCCCTGGTTTTGGAAAGTGGCGCAACATTGATCCATGAATTGATACTACACCTAAACTATTTAAAACATTATGAAATACTGTTATGTCACTGAATCCAACAATCCACTTCGGATGCTCTAAAAATCTGGTAAAATTAAGATTGCCAATTAGCCTTACCGAACCATACCCGCCTCTTGCACAAATTATTGCCTTGGCCTCCTTATCATCCAATGCTTCCTGTAAATCGTTTAACCGGTCTTCATCTTTCCCGGCAAACATATTATACTCATCCAGAACATGATTTCCTAATACAACATTATAGCACTGACTTCTCAGCCACTTTACACCCGACTCCACAAATTCTTTTTTGATTTTCCCGGCAGGAGCTACAATCCTGATTTTGTCATTTTCTTTTAAAAAAGGCGGAATGATCATAAATTTATATTTTTTTGAAAGTTACAAATTCTATAAATAAAAGTTACTATTGATCTTAATTTCAGCAAATATTACCAATTGAATATCTTTTATATTTTCAGTAAAATTCAGCTATCTTTGTAGCCTTAAAAATCAATCTGAAAATTAATTCGATATAATGGGAAAGTTTAAACGGACTTTAATAACAACAGCCCTGCCTTATGCTAACGGGCCACTTCATATTGGTCATTTAGCAGGTGTTTATGTTCCGGCCGATATTTATGCACGTTACCTTCGTTTAAAAAATGAAGATGTGATTATGATTGGCGGGTCGGATGAGCACGGAGTACCTATAACATTAAAAGCTAAAAATGAAGGGATTACCCCACAGGATGTTGTTGATAAATTTCACTCTCTTATTAAAAGTTCTTTTGAACGGTTTGGGATTTCATTTGATGTGTATTCCCGTACCAGCGCAAAAATCCATCACGAAACAGCCTCTGAATTTTTCAAAAAATTATACGACGATGGGAAGTTCATTGAAAAAACTTCGGAACAATATTTTGATATCGAAAACAACCAGTTTCTTGCCGACCGCTATATAGTAGGAACCTGCCCAAAGTGCAGTTTTGAAAATGCCTATGGTGACCAGTGCGAAAGCTGTGGCACTTCACTCAGTCCAACCGAATTAATTAATCCAAAATCGACCATAAGCGGGAATACGCCTGTATTAAAAGAAACAAAACACTGGTATTTACCACTTGATGAATATGAACCCTGGCTAAAAGAATGGATTATTGAAGGGCACAAGGAATGGAAACCGAATGTTTATGGGCAGTGTAAATCGTGGATTGATAGTGGGCTATTGCCCCGCGCCGTAACGCGTGACCTCAATTGGGGAGTGCCGGTACCAATTGAAGGAGTTGACGGGAAAGTTCTTTATGTCTGGTTTGATGCACCCATCGGATATATTTCGGCAACCAAAGAATTAACACCCGAATGGGAAACTTACTGGAAAGACCCTGAAACAAGGATGTTGCATTTTATCGGGAAAGACAATATTGTTTTCCATTGTATTATTTTCCCTTGTATGTTAAAAGCCGAAGGAACTTTTAACCTCCCAGAAAATGTTCCTGCCAATGAATTCCTTAATCTTGAAAACGATAAAATTTCAACTTCCCGGAACTGGGCGGTCTGGCTGCACGAATATTTGGATGAATTCCCCGGTAAGGAAGATGTATTAAAATA